>NZ_RZRX01000003.1:0-86642 GCF_003997405.1 Mesorhizobium sp. M2A.F.Ca.ET.042.01.1.1 | reverse complement strand
CGACAGGCGCGGCCTGCAGATCGCCGTGCATTCGATCGGCGACGGCGCGGTTCGCGCGGTGCTCGACGGCTATCAGGCAGCGGCGAAGAAGAACGGCAGGCGCGACAGCCGCCACCGCGTCGAGCATATCGAGGTGATCACGGCGCCCGACGTGCCGCGCTTCGCCGAACTTGGCGTTCTGGCTTCGATGCAGCCGGCGCATCCGCCGGGGGCGATGAACTTCCCGCTGGAGCCGACGATCTCGCGCATCGGCCGCGACAAGTGGCCGTTGAGCTATGCCTGGCGCACGCTGAAAAATGCCGGCGCGCGGGTCGTGTTCGCCTCCGACTGGCCGGTTTCTCCGGTCGATCCGATCCTGTCCATCCAGGCGGCAGTCATGCGCAAGCCTTGGGCGGAAGGCATGCCGGACCAGAGCTTCTCGTTGCGGGAAGCGATCCAGGGCTACACGGTCGAGGGCGCCTATGCGGAGTTCATGGAAGATCGCAAGGGCCGCCTGAAGACCGGCTATCTCGCCGACATCGTCGTCTTGTCGGCCGATATCGAGGCGACGGCGCCGGAAGCGCTGCACACGGTGCGCCCGGTCACCACCATCTGTGGCGGCAAGGTCACCTATCAGGCCTGAGGTGCGGCATGGGAATTGCGTTTGAAAATCAGGTAGCAGCTCCGCAGTTGCCAAGCCGCACGGCTTATGGTGACAATCAAACAGGAACACACCTGCCGGAAAGAGCAGGCTCTCTCAATGGGGTAATCGTGCCGGAACAACCGGGTAAGAACGCGATCGAAGTTCGCGGTGTTCGCAAGGTTTTCGGAACCGGCGAAAACCAGGTAGCCGCCCTCGACACGGTTTCAGTGTCGATCCGCGAAAATGAGTTTTTCACGCTGCTCGGTCCGTCTGGATGCGGAAAGACGACGCTGCTGAGATTGATTGCCGGCTTCGATTTCCCGAGCGCCGGCGAGATCCTGCTGCACGGCCAGGACATCGCGCCGCTGCCGCCGTTCAAACGCCCGGTCAATACAGTCTTCCAGAGCTACGCGTTGTTCCCGCACATGACGGTGGCGCAGAATATCGGCTTCGGGCTGGAGATGCTCGGCAAGCCGAAAGCGGAGATCGAGGCCCGCGTCGCCCAGATGCTGAAGCTGGTCAAGATGGAGGCGCTGAAGGCGCGCCGCACCAGCCAGATCTCCGGTGGCCAGCAGCAGCGCGTCGCGCTCGCCCGCGCGCTGGCGCCGCAGCCGAAGGTGCTGCTGCTCGACGAGCCGTTGTCGGCGCTCGACTACAAGCTGCGCAAGGAAATGCAGATCGAGCTGAAGCGGCTGCAGCACGAGACCGGCATCACCTTCATCTTCGTCACCCACGACCAGGAAGAAGCGCTGACCATGTCCGACCGCATCGCGGTGATGTCGGCCGGCAAGATCCTGCAGGTCGGCACGCCCTGGGATATCTACGACAAGCCCGCGGAACGCTTCGTCGCCGATTTCATCGGCGAGACCAACTTCCTCACCGCGGCCGTCACCGACATCGGCAACGGCAAGGCGCGAGCGACGCTCAAATCCGGCGCCGTCATCGAAGCAACCGTAGCCGACGGCTTCCAGCCGAAAGACAGCGCCACCGTGGTGGTCAGGCCGGAACACGCCAAGCTGGTCAAGGGCAAGGGCGAGCTGTCGGGCACCGTCGCGAACGTCGTCTATTTCGGCACCGACACGCATATCCATGTGCAGTTGGACAGCGGCGAGGCGTTCACCGTGCGCCAGCAGAACACCCGAACCGCCGGCTGTGGCTTCGAGGTCGGCGACGCGGTCGGCATCTCGATCGGCAACGACGCGGCGCAAGTGCTGAGGGACTGATGGCCACCGCGGAACAGATCGCGAGGGAAGCGGAGCGACGCGACGTGCGCACGCGTTGGCTGTTGTCGGCGCCAGCGCTGCTGATCATCCTCGTGGCGGCGACCGGGCCCTTGCTGATCGTGCTCGTCTATTCGTTCCTGACGCCCGGACCTTATGGCGATGTGAAATGGCAGTTTTCGCCAGAGGCATGGGTGTCGGTGTTCATGGAACGCGACATCTTCGACGACACGCTCTCGCTGGCGGCCGCCCACGTCACCATCTTCTGGCGCTCCATCAAGCTTGCGGTAGTGACGACGATCGCCACTTTGGCGCTTGGATTTCCCACGGCCTATTTCATGGCCACACGCAGCGAGAAAACGCGCGACATCTGGCTTTTCCTGATCACCATACCGTTCTGGACCAACCTGCTTATCCGCACGTTCGCGGTGCTGCAGATCATCCGCAATGAGGGCATCATCAACACCCTCCTGATCAAGGCGGGGATCGTCTCGGCGCCGATCCAGATCCTGTTCACCGATACCGCGATCCTGGTCGGCATGGCCTATGTCTACCTGCCGCTGATGGTGCTGCCCATCTATGCCAGCATGGAAAAGCTCGACTTCCGGCTGGTCGAGGCGGGCTACGATCTTTACGCCAATCGTTTCCAGGTGCTGCGGCGCATCATCTTTCCGCTGGTCAAGCCTGGCGTGATCGCCGGATCCATTCTCGTCTTCATCCCGGCGATCGGCGCCTATGTCACGCCAGTCGTGCTGGGCGGCGGCAAGAACATGATGCTTTCAAACCTGATCGAGCTGCAGTTCGGGCAGGGCCGCAACTGGCCGCTTGGCTCGGCGCTGTCGATTGCCGTCATGATCATCGTCATGGTGGCGCTGCTTGCCTACGTTCGAAACGCCGGACGGACCGAGGTGCGCCATGGCTAATTTCTCCATCAAGCACCAGCCCGGCTTCACGGCCATCGCCATGACCTGTTTCGTGGTTCTCTACATGCCGATCGTGGTGCTGGTCGTCTACGCGTTCAACGCCGCGACATCGACCTCCGAATGGGGCGGCTTCTCGCTGAAATGGTTTCAGTCGGCGTGGCAGAACACGCAGGTCATCGATGCCACCTTGCTGTCCTTCCAGATCGGCTCCGTCGCGGCCGTGCTTGCAACCATCGCCGCAACGATGGCTGCGCTGGCGACGACGCGGACGGCCCCGTATCGTGGCCTGACCTTCAAATATGCGGCGATCAACCAGCCTCTGATGGTGCCGGAGATCGTTACCGGCGTGGCGCTGCTGATCTTCTTCTCGCGCATCAAGATATTCACCGGCTACTCTGGCCTCGGTTATCTGGTCGCCGCGCACACGGCGTTCTGCATTCCCTTCGCCTATCTGCCCATCCGGGCCCGGCTGGAAAACATGGACCTGACGCTGGAACGCGCCGCAGCCGATCTCTATGCGACGCCCTGGCAGACCTTTCGCCGCGTCACGCTGCCGCTGCTGTGGCCCGGCATTCTGGCAGGGCTGATGCTGGCTTTCGTCATCTCGCTCGACGACGTCGTCATCACCGAATTCGTCAAGTCCGGCGGCCAGGACACGCTGCCCACCTACATGCTCGGCCAGATTCGCCGAGGGATAACGCCCGAGATCAACGCGATATCGACCGCCTTCCTGCTGCTTTCGGTCGCGATCGTCACGTTGTTTTTCTTCGTCAGCAGGAAACAAGACTGAACAGACAATGGGAGTCAAAGCATGAACTGGAAGACAACAGCGACCGCCATGGCGCTGACATTGCTCGCTTCGACTAGCGTCGTTCGCGCTGACGGTGTCCTGAACATCTACAATTGGGGCAACTACACCAGCCCGGACGTGATCAAGAAGTTCGAGCAGAAATACAACGTCAAGGTGACCATCACCGACTACGATTCCAACGACACGGCGCTGGCCAAGGTCCGCCAGGGCGGCACCGGGTTCGATATAGCGGTGCCGTCCCAGACCTTCGTTCCGATCTGGATCAAGGAAGGCCTCCTGCTCGAGACCGATCCTGGCAAGATGGAAAACTTCAAGAACGTCGCGCCGGAATGGGCCAATCCCGAGTTCGACCCGGGCCGCAAATATTCGGTGCCGTGGGCCTGGGGCACCATCGGCGTGGTCGTGAACACCGACGCCTACAAGGGGCCGGCCGATTCATGGGGTATCATCTTCAACACGCCTGACGAGTTGAAGGGCAAGGTCAACGTCGTTCCAGAAATGAACGATGTCATCTTCGCCGCCATCAAATATCTCGGCGGCCAGCAATGCACCGACGACAAAGCGATTTTGAAGAAGGTGCGTGACACGCTCGTTGCCGCCAAGCCGAACTGGATCGCCATGGAATACAACACCATCGAAAAGATGGGCGCCGGCGACTTCAAGGCCACCAGCGACTGGAACGGCTCTGCGCTGCGCCAGCGGCTGGCCAACCCGGCCATCCATTACAATTATCCGAAGGAAGGCTTCGGGCTGTGGAGCGACAATGTGGTTGTCCTCAAGGAAGCCAAGAACGTCGAGAACGCCAAGCTGTTCCAGAACTTCATCATGGATCCGGAAAACGCTGCCGGTCTTTCGGCCTTCCACCGCTACGCCAATGCCATCACCGGCTCGGAGAAATACATGCCGGCCGACATGAAGGACGCTCCGGAAGTGGTCATTCCGGCCGACGCCAAGCCGCGCGGCGAATTCCAGCGGATGTGCGCTCCCGAGGTCCAGGATATCTACACCAAGATCTGGACCGAACTGCAGAAGTAGCCACTTTGCTTGAACGGACCCGTCGGCACGCGCCGACGGGTCCGTTTTCACGTTGTCAGGGTAGTTGGTCATGGATTCCTATCGCAACTCCGATCCGCGGCCGCCGATCATGCAGGGCTCGCCGCCCAGGCTGGTGCCGCCGAAGCTCGACTGGGATAGGCCGCCATGGAACCGCTGGGCCTTCCAGCACATCCGCGAATTTCTGCCGACGGTCGAGGTGTGGCGCGGCAGCGGCCATCGCCATCGCCTGGAGCGCGCCGAAGTCGACCTCGACGAATTGCCGGTGGTCGATAGCAGCGGAGTGCCGACGACGCTCGCCGGCCTGCTCGACGAGACCTATGCCGACGGCTTCCTGGTGCTGAAGGACGGCAAGGTCGCCTATGAGCGCTATTTCAACGGCATGGACGAGCGCACGCTGCATTTGTCGCAGTCGATGGCGAAGTCGGTCACCGGGTCGGTGTGCGGGATACTGGTCGGGCGCGGTTTGATCGATCCGGCAAAGCTCGTCACCGACTATCTTCCGGAACTCGGTGAGACCGGCTGGGCCGGCGCCACCGTGCAGCACGTGCTCGACATGACGACGGGCGTGCGATTTTCCGAGGAATACACCGATCGCTATTCCGAGATCGGCCAGGTCGATGTCGCAACCGGCTGGAAGCCGATCCCACCTGGCAGCGATCCGCACTTTTCGTGGCCCTCGCACATGTACGAGCTGATCCTGCGGCTGAAGGACCGAGTGCGCCCGCATGGCGAGGCGTTCGAGTACCGCTCGATCGAGACCGACGTGCTCGCCTTCATCATGGAGCGGGTGAGCGGCAAGCGCCTGGCGCAACTCGTCTCGGAGGAGCTCTGGCAGAAACTCGGCGCCGACGAGAGCGCCTGCTTCACCGTCGACAGCGCCGGCTATGCGCTGGCCGATGGCGGCTTCAACGCGACGCTGCGCGACTATGGCCGCTTCGGGCAATTGATCCTCGACAATGGCGGCGGGGTGATCCCGGCCGACTGGATCGAGGCGACGCGCAGCGGCAGGCATGGCCCGAATTTCAGCCCTAGCCTTCCGGACGGCAGCTACCGCAACCAGTTCTGGATCGAGGATTCACACTCGCGCTCGCTGATGTGCCGCGGCGTGTTCGGCCAACTGATCCATATGAGTTGGGAACACAGGATGGTCGTGGTGAAGCTTTCGACCTATCCGGATTTCCTCAACGCCGCCTATTCGGTGGCGACGCAGAAGGCGGTGCACGCCATCGCCGCCGCATTGGCCTGAACTCCTCAAGATAGCAACCGCGAGAGTATCATGACCGGCAAAACCGCGTTTGAGACCCAATATGGCTTTGCCCGCAAGGATGTGCGGCTTGAAACTTGGCGGCTGGCGCCGTTCAACCGATGGTCGTTCCAGAATGTCGGCGAACTGGTGCCGAGCGTGCATGTCGCGGCGGCGCCCGGCGGCGAGGAGCAGGCAAAATCGCTCGGGGCGCTGCTCGAGGAGAACATCTCGTTCGCCGGCGGCAGCGAAACCGTCGAGGGCTTCTTGAAACACTCCGACACGGACGGGCTGACGATCCTGAAGGGCGGCAAGCTGGTCGGCGACTGGTCGGCGCCGCATATGCCGTTCGGAGCGCGCCACATCATCTTTTCTATCAGCAAGTCGGTGACCGCCATTCTTGCCGGCATATTGGAAGGCGAGGGGCTGTTCGATCCCAACGCGCCGGTTATTGAGTACATTCCCGAGGCCAAGGACTCCGCCTATGGCGACGCCAGCGTGCGCCACGTGCTCGACATGACGGTCAGCCTCGATTTCGAGGAAGCCTATCTCGATCCGGAAAGCGCGTTTGCCCGTTACCGCCGTTCGACCTTGTGGAATCCGGGCGGCGGGTCGGAAAGCCTCGCGGCATTCCTGCTGACGCTGGAGCGTCTCGCTGAGCCGCACGGGCAGACTTATCGCTATCGATCGCCTAATTCGGACATGCTGGGCATCCTGGTGGAGCGGGCTTCGGGCAGGCGTGTCAGCCAATTGCTCAGCGAAAAGCTTTGGCTGCCGCTGGGCGCCGCAAGCGACATGTCGGTGACGGTCGACATGGAAGGCACGGCGCGCACGGCCGGCGGCATGTCTATGACGCCGCGCGACCTCGCGCGTATCGGCGAGATGATGCGGCAGGGCGGCACGGCAAACGGCCGCCGCATCGTTCCGGAAGCCTGGGTGCGCGACACCGTCGCCACCGGCGGCAGCTATGAGGCCTGGCAGCGCGGCACGATGGCGTTCCTGTTCCCGAAGGGACGCTACCGCAACAAATGGTACCAGACCGGCCATGACAGCGGCGCCTTCTGCGGCATCGGCATCCACGGCCAGTGGCTCTACGTCAATCCGAAGGCGGAAGTGGTCATCGCCAAGATGTCGTCGCAGCCGGAACCTGTCGATGATCGGCTCGACCTCGACCTCGTCAGCTTCTTCGAGGCGCTGAGCACGATGGTCTGAGCCGTTCGGCGGGTCGCATTCACAGCTGTTTCCTGTGGACCTCCAGGGTCAGTTGAAAACGGCGTGGTTGGCGCGGCCGGCGTCCCGGCCTATGGTCGCCGCTCTTTTCGACAGGGATCGGCATGGCATCGGACATCAAGCGCATCGCAGCAATCATCGCGGCCGAGATCGGCGCACGGCCGGAACAGGCCGCGGCGGCGATCGGACTGCTCGACGAGGGCGCCACGGTGCCTTTCGTGGCGCGTTACCGCAAGGAAGTCACCGGCGGGCTCGACGACACGCAGTTGCGCGACCTTTCCGAGCGGCTCGCCTATCTGCGCGAGCTCGATGCGCGGCGCGAGACGATCGTCAGCTCCGTCCGCGAGCAGGGCAAGCTGACCGAGGAGTTGGAAGCCAAGATCGTCGCGGCAGCCACCAAGGCGGAACTGGAAGACATCTACCTGCCCTACAAGCCGAAGCGCCGCACCAAGGCCGAGATTGCCAGGGAGCGCGGCCTGGGGCCGCTCGCCGAAGCGATCCTGGCCGACCGCTCCAAAATTCCGGCCGAGCTCGCGCTCGCCTATGTCACCGACGAGGTGGCTGACGCCAAGGCGGCGCTTGAAGGCGCGCGCGACATCCTGTCGGAGCAGTTCGCCGAGAATGCCGACCTGGTCGGCAAGCTGCGCGCCTATATGAAGGAACGCGCCTTCCTGCGCGCAAAAGTCGTCGACGGAAAGCAGGAGGCTGGCGCGAAATTTTCCGACTATTTCGACCATGTCGAGCGCTGGTCGGGCGTGCCCAGCCACCGTGCGCTCGCCATGCTGCGTGGCCGCAACGAAGAGGTGCTGTCGCTCGACATCGAGGTCGATGCCGACGACGCCTCGCCGGTGAAACCGGTCGAGCGCATGATCGCCAATGCCTATGCCATCGGCGGCACGCTGCCCGGCGACAAATGGCTGATGGAGGTGGCCGGCTGGACGTGGCGGATCAAACTGTCGCTGCATCTGACGCTCGACCTGATGCGCGACTTGCGTGAACGGGCCGAGGAAGAGGCGATCCACGTCTTCGCCCGCAATCTCAAGGACCTGCTGCTCGCCGCTCCCGCCGGCTCGCGGCCGACGATGGGTCTCGACCCCGGCATCCGCACCGGCGTCAAGGTGGCGGTGGTCGACGGCACCGGCAAGCTGGTGGCGACCACGACGGTCTATCCCTTCCCGCCGAGGAATGACATTCGCGGCACGCAGGCCGAGCTTGCGGCGCTCATCCGCCAGCATAAGGTCGAGCTGATCTCGATCGGCAACGGCACCGGCAGCCGCGAGACCGAGAAGCTGGTCGCCGACATGCTGTCGGACCTGCCCGCCGGCGCCGGGCCGAAGCCGCTCAAGGTTATCGTCAGCGAGGCTGGCGCTTCCGTATATTCAGCTTCAGCGACGGCTGCTGCGGAATTCCCCGGCCTCGATGTCTCGTTGCGCGGCGCAGTGTCGATCGCCAGGCGCCTGCAGGATCCGCTGGCCGAGCTGGTCAAGATCGAGCCGAAATCGATCGGCGTCGGCCAATACCAGCACGATGTCGACCAGTACCGGCTTGGCCGCTCGCTGGAGGCGGTGGTCGAGGATGCGGTCAATGCCGTCGGCGTCGACCTCAACACGGCGTCGGCGCCGCTTTTGGCGCGCGTGTCGGGATTGGGGCCGTCGCTGGCCGAGGCGATCGTTGCGCATCGCGATGCGGCTGGGCCATTTGCCAGCCGCAAGGACCTGCTCAAGGTGGCGCGGCTCGGGCCGCGCGCCTTCGAGCAAAGCGCCGGCTTCCTGCGCATCCCGAATGGCGTGGAGCCGCTCGATGCGTCCTCGGTGCACCCGGAAGCCTATGGCGTGGCAAAGAAGATCGTTGCCGCTTGCGGCCGCGACGTGCGTGCGCTGATGGGTGACAGCGCCGCGCTCAAGGCGCTGGATCCACGCGTCTTCGTCGACGAGCGTTTCGGTCTGCCTACGGTGCGCGACATCATCGCCGAATTGGAAAAACCCGGACGCGATCCGCGCCCCGGCTTCAAGACCGCGACCTTTGCCGAGGGCGTCGACGACATCAAGGATTTGAAGCCAGGCATGCTGCTCGAAGGCACAGTCACCAATGTCGCCGCCTTCGGCGCCTTCGTCGACATCGGCGTGCACCAGGATGGGCTGGTGCATGTCTCGCAACTGGCCGACCGCTTCATCAAGGACGCGCATGAGGTGGTGAAGGCTGGCGACGTGGTGAAGGTGCGGGTCGTCGACGTCGACATCAAGCGCAAGCGCATCGGCCTGTCGATGCGCAAGGATGGCGGCGAAGGTAGCGCGCCGCGTGGCGGCCAGCGCGATCACGGCGGCGGCAAGCCGGCGCCGCGCTCGCCGGCGCCACAGCGCCAGCCGGAAAAGCCTTCGCAGGGCGCGTTCGGCGCGGCGCTCGCCGAGGCGATGAAGCGGAAGTAGCTACTAGGATCGACTGCGTTCCTTGCAATCAGTAGAGCGTTCTATACCGTCCGTGTGTGGAGAGACGCGCGATATGGCAAGTTTCGGTGAAATGAGTGTCCGTGAGCTGGCGCGTCTTTGGGACGAGGGCATGACGAGTGGCAGGTCGGTCGATGCAAACCAGGCTTTCGCCCGGATCAAAAGCAAGCTCGATGCAAAAATTGCCGAAACGCGAGCCGCAATGACACCACGCTTACAGCCGGAAGCCGAGGCGATGAAGCGGAAGTAGCTACCAGGCGAGGACAGCCGGCTCCTTGCCGATCTGGCCCGCCAGCCAGTCGCGAAAGCTGGCAACCGGCGGATGTCCCCGCTTGTCATTCGGTACGACGAGATAATAGGCGCTGCGGCTCTGCATCGGTTGGCCGGGCGCCGGCACCAACTGGCCGCGCTGCAATTCGCCTGAGATCAGGATTTCCGGCAGCAGCGCCACGCCGAGCCCCGCCATGCAGGCCTGCGCGACCGTGCCGAACTGCTCGAACTGCATGCCGGGTCCGGTCGGCGCATCGAGCCCCTGATGTTCGAACCATTCGCTCCAGGCGCCGGGGCGGGTCGCCATATGCAGCAGGGGCAGGCGGCTGATGTCGGCCGGCGTGGCGATGTCGCGGGCGGCGAGGAATTCCGGCGAAACCACCGGCATCACGGTCTCGCGCATCAGAAGCGTGCAGTCGGCATCCGGCCAGTCGGGCATGCCGTGATGGATCGCGGCGTCCAGCCGCTCGCGGGCGAAGTCGAACCGTCCGATGCGGGTGGCGAAGTTGATGGTGATATCCGGGTGCCGGGCGACGAAATCCGGGATCAGCGGCATCAGCCAGCGCGTGCCGAAGGTCGGCAGGATGGCCAGGTTGAGAACGCCGCTATGCCGATTGCTCATCAATCCAAGCGCGGCGTCGCGCAACTGGCCGAGCGCCGAGCGCACCGCTTCCGCATAGATTTCGCCCGCCGCGGATAAGCGGACATTGCGGCTGTCGCGCTCGAACAGCCGGCGGCCGAACTGTTCTTCCAACAGGTTGATTTGGCGGCTGACGGCGCCCTGAGTCAAATCGAGCTCGCGCGCGGCGGCGGTGAAGGAGCCAAGCCGCGCCACCGCCTCGAAGGCCGCAAGGGCGGCGGTGTTGGGCAAAAGGCGGCGCTGAACGTTCATGATACATTACTAACGCTCATTGATCCGCGATGCAATTTCGTTTGATTTTTCGCGTGCGCAGGCGGATAAGCCGGGCACATCAAAATACTGGGAGCCCGAGGCCATGGCCGCCGATAAGAACGCTTTCGTGTGGAACGACCCCTTCCTGATCGAGGACCAGCTTTCCGAGGACGAGCGCATGGTGCGTGACGGCGCGGCCGCCTTCGCTGCCGACAAGCTGGCGCCGCGCATCGAGGAAGCCTATGCCGAGGAGAAGACCGACCCGTCGATCTTCCGCGAGATGGGCGAGGCAGGTCTGCTCGGCATCACCATTCCGGAGGAATACGGCGGGCTCGGCGCCGGATACGTGACCTACGGCCTGGTGGCCCGCGAGGTCGAGCGCATCGATTCCGGCTACCGCTCGATGATGAGCGTGCAGTCGTCGCTGGTCATGTATCCGATCCATGCCTATGGCTCGGAAGCGCAGCGCAAGAAATACCTGCCGAAGCTTGCCTCGGGGGAATGGATCGGCTGCTTCGGCCTCACCGAGCCGGATGCGGGCTCCGACCCGGGCGGCATGAAGACGCGCGCCGAGAAGACGGCGAACGGCTATAAGCTCTCCGGCTCCAAGATGTGGATCTCCAACGCGCCGATCGCCGATATCTTCGTCGTCTGGGCGAAGCTGAAGGGCGAGAACGGCAAGGACGATATCCGTGGCTTCGTGCTGGAAAAAGGCATGAAGGGGCTCTCGGCGCCGAAGATCGGTGGCAAGCTGTCGCTGCGTGCGTCGATCACCGGCGAGGTGGTGCTGGAAGGTGTCGAGGTCGGCGAAGAGGCGCTGCTGCCCAACGCCAGGGGGCTCGGCGGTCCGTTCGGCTGTCTCAACCGGGCGCGCTACGGCATTTCCTGGGGCGCCATGGGCGCGGCCGAGGATTGCTGGCACCGGGCGCGGCAATACGGCCTCGACAGAAAACAGTTCGGCAAGCCGCTCGCCGGCACGCAGCTCTTCCAGAAGAAGCTCGCCGACATGCAGACGGAGATCGCGCTTGGCCTGCAGGGCTCATTGCGCGTCGGCCGGCTGATGGACGAGGGCAAGATGGCGCCGGAAATGATCTCGATCGTCAAGCGCAACAATTGCGGCAAGGCGCTCGACATCGCCCGCCAGGCCCGCGACATGCATGGCGGCAACGGTATCCAGATCGGCTACCACGTGATGCGCCACGCGCAGAACCTGGAGACGGTGAACACCTATGAAGGCACGCATGACGTGCATGCGCTGATCCTCGGAAGGGCGCAAACCGGCATCCAGGCGTTTTTCTAAGCCGGCAAGGCTGCTTAATTTAGTTGCAGCGCAACATCTCTGCTTGGAGAATGGCCAGCATCTATGTCAGGGTTCGGCGGATTGAAACGCCGAACTCCGGGGTACTATGGCAATTCTGGCAACCGTTCATCACCTGACCCATTACAAATATGACCGGCCGGTGGTGCTTGGTCCCCAGGTGATCAGGCTGCAGCCGGCGCCGCATTCGCGCACCAAGGTGCTCAGCCATTCGCTGAAGGTCGAGCCGAAGAACCACTTCGTCAACCTGCAGCAGGACCCCTACGGCAACTTCCTCGCCCGCTTCGTCTTCCCGGAGCCGGTGACCGAGCTTAAGATCGAAGTCGACCTCGTCGCCGACATGACGGTCTACAATCCGTTCGATTTCTTCGTTGAGGAATCGGCCGAGACCTTTCCGTTCGACTACCCGGAAGAGATCAGGGAAGATCTCGCCATCTACCGGAAACCGGAGCCGGCCGGGCCGCTGTTGTCCAAATTCATTGACAGCATCGATCGCAGCCCGACAAACACCGTCAATTTCCTGGTCGATCTCAATGCCAGGCTGCAGCGCGAGATCGCTTATATCGTGCGCATGGAGACCGGCGTCTTCTCGCCGGAGGAGACGCTTGCCGCGGCCAAGGGCTCGTGCCGGGATTCAAGCTGGCTGCTGGTGCAGATCCTGCGCAATCTCGGTATCGCCGCGCGCTTCGTCTCCGGCTATCTGATCCAGCTCAAGCCCGATCTGGTGTCTTTGGACGGGCCGCCCGGAACGTCGGTCGATTTCACCGATCTGCACGCGTGGTGCGAGGTCTATATTCCAGGCGCTGGCTGGATCGGCTTCGACCCCACTTCCGGCCTGCTCACCGGCGAGAGCCATGTGCCGCTGGCGGCGACGCCGCATTATCGCAATGCAGCACCCATCTCCGGCATGGCGAGCTTCGCCAATGTCGATTTCGGTTTCGACATGCGGGTCGACCGCATCGCCGAGCATCCGCGCATCACCAAGCCGTTCTCGGATGAGAGCTGGGAAGCGCTCGATGCGCTCGGCAACAAGGTCGATGCCGTTTTGCGGGAGCAGGACGTGCGGCTCACCATGGGCGGCGAGCCGACCTTTGTGTCGATCGACGATTTCGAGTCCGCCGAATGGAACACGGCCGCCGTCGGTCCGACCAAGCGCGACAAGGCGGACCAGCTCATTCGCCGGCTGCGCGAACGCTTCGCTCCTGGCGGTTTTCTGCATTATGGCCAGGGCAAGTGGTATCCGGGCGAAAGCCTGCCGCGCTGGACCTTCTCGCTCTACTGGCGCACCGATGGCGAGCCGGTGTGGCGCGACCCGTCGCTGATCGCGCGCGAGAATGGTAATGCCGCGATCGGTCCCGAACAGGCCGAAAGCCTGCTCACGGCGATCGCCGGCGAGCTCGGCATCGACAAGGCGATGGTCAGCGAGGCCTATGAGGATCCGGCCGAATGGCTGCTCAAGGAAGGCAAGCTGCCGGATAATGTCGATCCGTCCAATTCGAAGCTGGAAGACCCGGAAGAGCGCAGCCGCATGGCGCGCGTCTTCGAGCGCGGGTTGACCAAGCCATCGGGCTATGTGCTGCCGGTGCAGCGCTGGAACAGCCAGGCCGCTGGCCAGCGCTGGCGCTCGGAGAAATGGAAGACGAGGCGCGGCCGCCTATTCCTGGTGCCGGGCGATTCACCGGTCGGCTATCGCCTGCCGCTCGGTACACTGCCCTATGTGCCGCCGGCGCAATTCCCTTATATCGTGCCGGTCGACCCGTCCGTGCCGCGTGGCGCGCTGCCGGCGCGCGAGGCCATCTTGCCCCAGCCGTCGCCAGCTGAACTGGAAGGCGCGGACGAAATGGCACGCCGCCAGCAGACCGTGTCTTTCACCGCTGCGAGCGCGCAGCAGGACCGCGTCGAGCAGCAACTGACCGAGATCGGCGGCGCGGTGCGCACCGCGCTCACCGTCGAGCCGCGCGACGGCCGGCTCTGCGTGTTCATGCCGCCGGTCGAGGCGTTGGAGGACTATCTCGAACTGGTGGCGGCGGCGGAGAACGCGGCCAAGGCCATCGGCCTGCCGGTCCATATCGAAGGCTACGCCCCGCCGCACGATCCGCGCCTCAACGTCATCCGCGTGGCGCCAGATCCCGGCGTCATCGAGGTGAACATCCACCCGGCCGGCAACTGGCAGGAATGCGTGGCCACCACCACGACGATCTACGAGGAAGCACGGCAGTCGCGGCTCGGCACCGACAAGTTCATGATCGATGGCCGCCATACCGGAACCGGCGGCGGCAACCATGTCGTGGTCGGCGGCGCGACGCCCAATGACAGCCCGTTCCTGCGCCGGCCCGACCTGTTGAAGAGCCTGGTGCTGCAATGGCAGCGGCATCCGTCGCTGTCCTACCTGTTTTCCGGCCTGTTCATCGGTCCGACCAGCCAGGCGCCGCGCTTCGACGAGGCGCGGCACGATTCCCTTTATGAGCTGGAGATCGCACTGGCGCAGGTGCCGCATCCGGACAAGGGCGCAGCACCCTTGCCGTGGCTGGTCGACCGGCTGTTCCGCAATCTCCTGACCGACGTGACAGGCAACACGCATCGCTCCGAAATCTGCATCGACAAATTGTTCTCGCCGGACGGCCCGACCGGCCGGCTGGGGCTGGTTGAGTTCCGCGGTTTCGAGATGCCGCCCAATGCGCGCATGTCGCTCGCGCAGCAATTGCTGGTCCGTGCGATCATCGCTCGCGCCTGGAAGAACCCGCTCGACGGCCGCTTCGTGCGCTGGGGCACGTCGCTGCATGACCGCTTCATGCTGCCGCATTATGTCTGGGCGGATTTCCTCGACGTGCTGGAGGATCTGAAGCTCAACGGCTTCGACTTCCGCCCCGAATGGTTCGCCGCCCAGCTCGAATTCCGCTTCCCCTTCTGCGGCGAGGTTCAGCATGCCGGCGTCAAGCTGGAGCTCAGGCAGGCGCTGGAGCCCTGGCATGTGATGGGTGAGCAGGGTGCGATCGGCGGCACGGTCCGCTTCGTCGATTCCTCGGTCGAGCGGCTGCAGGTGCGGACGGAAGGCCTCAATCCGGAGCGTCACGCCATTGTCTGCAACGGCCGCATCATGCCGATGAAGGTTACCGACACCAGAGAGGTCGCGGTGGCCGGCGTGCGCTTCAAGGCCTGGCAGCCGGCCTCCGGCCTGCATCCGGCCCTGCCGGTCAACACGCCGCTGGTCTTCGACATCTACGACCGCTGGTCGGGCCGCTCGGTCGGCGGCTGCGTCTATCACGTCGCGCATCCGGGCGGCCGCAACTACGACACCTTCCCGGTCAACGGCAACGAGGCCGAGGCCCGACGCCTCGCCCGCTTCGAGCCACGCGGCCATACGCCGGGCGGCTATGTGCTGCGCGACGAAGAAGCCTCTGAAGAGTTCCCGATGACCCTTGACCTCAGGCGGCCGGCGAGACTCTGATCGACAATGGCCAAGGGGAATCAGAAACGGGCGGGCGGCAGGCCGCGGGCGCAGAGCCTGCTGGAACGCTACCGGCCGATCGAAGGCGTCGTCGACGAGATGGTCGACGCGTCGGGCAGCCCGCGTCCGGCCTGGCGTTCCTTCATCGACGCACTCGACGGTTTGGGGGCGGAGCGGCTTGGGCAGCGTTTTGCCCGGGCCGACCAGTATCTGCGCGATGCAGGCGTCTATTACCGCGTCTATGACAAGGCAGGCGCCAATGAGCGGGAATGGCCGCTCGCCTATGTTCCGCTGCTGATCGACGAGCAGGAATGGGCTGAGATCAGCGCCGGACTGGTCCAGCGCGCGGACCTGTTCGAGGCGATCCTGGCCGACATATACGGGCCGAACCGGCTGATCGAGAAGGGCATCCTGCCGGCCGGGCTGATCGCCGCGAGCCCGGAATATCTGCGCCCCATCGCCGGCGTGAGGCCGGCCAGCGGCCATTTCCTGCACATGGTCGCCTTCGAGCTCGGCCGTGGCCCGGACGGCCGCTGGTGGGTGCTGGGCGACCGCACCCAGGCGCCGTCGGGCGCCGGTTTCGCGCTGGAGAACCGTGTCGCCACGACGCGGGCGCTGTCGGACATCTATGGCGAGATGCATGTGCATAGACTTGCCGGCTTCTTCCGCCGCTTCCGCGACGCGCTGAACGGCATGGCCAAGGATGCCAGCGGTCGTGTCGCCATCCTGACGCCGGGGCCGCTCAACGAAACCTATTACGAGCATGCCTATATCGCCCGCTATCTCGGCATCATGCTGCTCGAGGGCGAGGACCTGACCGTCTCCGGCGGTCGGCTGATGGTGCGCACCGTTTCCGGCCTGATGCCGATCGGCGTCTTGTGGCGGCGGCTCGATGCCGCTTTTGCCGACCCGCTGGAGCTCAAGCCGGACTCGCAGATCGGCACGCCGGGGCTTGTCGAGGCGATCCGGCGCGGCACGGTCTCAGCCGTCAATGCGCTGGGCTCGGGCCTGATGGAGACGCGGGCGCTGCTGTCCTTCCTGCCAAGGATCGCACGGGAACTGCAGGCCGACGACCTCAAGCTGCCGAACATCGCCACCTGGTGGTGCGGGCAGGAGAGCGAGCGCGCCCATGTGCTGGCCAATATCGACCGCATGGTGGTCGGTCCGGCGCTGTCTACCCGGCTCGCCTTCGAGGACGACGGCGCGACCCGGCTCGGATCATCCCTGTCGGCCGGCGAGCGGGCCGAGCTTGTCGCGCGGATCGAAGCGGATGGCGCCGGTTTCGTCGGCCAGGAAGCGGTGACGCTGTCGACCACGCCGGTGTTTGTCGGCGGTTTGCTGGAACCACGGCCCGCCAGCCTGCGCGTCTATCTGGCGCGCACGCCGGAAGGCTGGACGGTGATGCCCGGTGGCTTCGCCCGCGTCGGCTTCTCGCTCGACCCGACGGCGATCGCCATGCAGCGCGGCGGTCAGGCCGCGGATGTCTGGGTGGTCAGCGACAGGCCGGTCGAGCGCGAGACGCTGCTGCCGCAGGAACATGAGAGCTTCACCCGCAGCATGCCGGGCAGCCTCCCCAGCCGCGCGGCGGAGAACCTGACCTGGCTAGGACGCTATATCGAGCGCTCGGAAGACACGTTGCGCGTGCTGCGCGCCTATCACGTGCGGCTTGCCGAGACGTCCGATCCGGACATGCCGCTGCTGGCCGATATCAGGGACTATCTTGAGCCGTTCGGGATCGAGGTGGACCAAGCCATTCCGCTGGGATTGATCGGCACGTTGGACAGCGCGGTCTACAGCGCCGGCCAGATTCGTGACCGCTTCTCGCCCGATGGCTGGCTGGCGCTGAAGGACCTCTCGAAGACCGTTCACAAGTTCGCGGAGACGGTCGCGCCCGGAGATGATGCGACACGGGGGATGACTGTGCTTTTGCGCAAGCTCGCCGGCTTTTCCGGCCTGCTGCACGAGAACATGTACCGCTTCACCGGCTGGCGCTTCCTGGAGATCGGCCGCAGGCTGGAACGCGGCATCCAGATTGCCCGCACGCTCAGCCGGCTGACCGGGAAAGGAGCGCCGGAGGGCGCGCTCGACATGATGCTGGAGATCGGCGACAGCGTCATGACCCACCGCCGGCAATATCCGGTGCAGGCCGGGCGGCGCACGGTCATCGACCTGCTGGCGCTCGACCCGCTCAATCCGCGCTCGGTCCTGTTCCAGCTCGAGCGGCTGAAAACCGAGATCGGCATGCTGCCTTCGGTCGGCGGCGAGGGGCACATGTCGACTGCCGCCAAGGAAATCCTGCAGCTCAACACTGCAATCGCGGTGAGGGAACCATCGGACATGACGGCGGATGTGCTTGACGATCTCGCGACCGAGATCGGCAATCTCTATAACAGCCTCGCCAAGGCCTATTTTGGTTAGCATGCTGTACGATATCAGGCTTCACCTCAGCTACGACTATGACGCCGCGGCCGGTGGCAGCCGGCATCAGGTGCGGGTGCTGCCGCCGACGATTGCGGGCGTGCAGCGCGTCGTCGTCGCCTCGCTGTCTTTCGTGCCAAACCCATCTGAGCGCACGGATTTTTCCGATTTCTTCGGCAACAGCGTCACCGCGATCGCCTTTCGCGATGTCCACGACGGCCTCGACATCAAGATGAGCGCACGTGTGTCGGTGTCGCGTCCGGAGCCTGGTCTTGACGTCTCGCCGGATCTGCAGCAGCTCAAAGAGGAACTCGGCTCGGTCCGCTCCCTGTCGCCATCCGCGCCGCATCATTTCCTCGCCGCCAGCGATCATGTCGGCATCGATGCCGCGATCACGGCCTATGCGCGGGAAAGCCTGGCCGGCTCGACGGTGGCTACAGCGGCCGATCTGTGCAATCGCATCCATCGCGATTTCGCCTATGACGGCAAGGCGACCACGGTGCAGACGCGGGCGAGCGACGCCTTCGCGCTGAAGCGCGGCGTCTGCCAGGATTTTTCGCATATCATGATCGCCGGTTTGCGCGGGCTGGGCATCCCCGCCGGCTATGTCAGCGGCTTCCTGCGCACGATCCCGCCCAAGGGAAAGCCGAGGCTCGAGGGCGCCGATGCCATGCATGCCTGGGTCAAGGTATGGTGCGGCCGCGATGCCGGCTGGCAGGAATTCGACCCGACCAACGGCATGCGGGCGAGCAACGACCATATCACCGTCGGCTATGGCCGCGACTATTCCGATGTGGCGCCGATCGTCGGCGTGCTGAAGACGACGGGCGGCCAGGTCGGCGAGCAGGCGGTCGACGTCATTCCGGTTGCCATGGAAAAGGTGTGACGGCAATCCCGATCGCCCGATAGACGCTTCTCAACTGCGCCTGCCGTCGGTATCCTGGGTATGGGATTGACGGGGGGCGCGCCTGCGTGGGTGTGGTGTGCGGCGACAGGGTTTGGAAGAGGTCAGCATCATCATTGCGGCGCACAATGCCGCTCAGACAATTGCTCGGACGCTCGCTTCGCTGGTCTCGGAAAAGGAGATCATCGGTGAAGTGCTGGTGGTCGACGATTGTTCCTCCGACGCCACCGCTGCCGTCGCCACGGAGACGGCGTTGCGGTTTGCCTTGCCGATGCGCGTCATCAAATCGAGCTGCCGCGACGCCGGCGGCTCCAGGAATCTGGCTCTGGAGCAGGCCCGTTGTCCCTGGATCTATATGATCGACGCCGATGATCTTCATCTGGAAGGCGGTCTGCGCGCGTTGCTGGCCAAGGCCGGCGCACGATCAGGGATCGATATGGTGGTCGGCGCCTTCCGTCGGCGGCTCGACGGCGAGGAGCGGTCGACCAAGATGCCGGGCGTCTACACAGCCAGCGGGCTTGCCAATGCCTGCGCCTATCTCGATGGGCGGATACGGTCGATTGCAGTCGGCAGCGCGCTCGTGTCGCGGCGGGTCATTGGCGAAACGAGATTCCCGGTCGGGCTTGCCTATGACGAGGACACGCTGTTTTGGGCGCGCGTCATCGCCAAGGCATCGGTTGCCGTCGTGAGACAACCGATCTTCATCTATTTCGTGTCTGCGGAGCGCTCCGACGATCGTTTCACGGTCAGATCTGCCGGGCGCTTTCTGGAATGGCGCCTGGCGCTGCGCCGGCTCCGGTCCTGCGGCATCGCGGAGCGGTCGCTGAAGGTCAGGGAAGGCCTCATTGCCTTGAAGATCGCGCGCGTTCATTACGCGCGCGGCGATTTCGCCAAGGCGGCAAGATTCCTCAACGTGGCCGAGGCCGCGCCACGGGCGGGCGCGAACGTCTGGCGTTGCATGCGCTATCGATTGAAGGTCACTCTACGGCGCCGGTTCTCGGCGCCAGTCGCCCAACCGCAACGCGCCTGATGGCGTCGAGGCCGGGCCTCGCGACTATCTGGCAGCCGGCAATGGATCCTCAAGCCCATGCCAGCCGGCAATACCTCCCACCCATGTTGGTGATGGAAGGCTGTTGGATGGCGGACGTATCGGTCAGCCGGCAGGGCTGACGCCCTTCTGGAACAAGTCACCGGCGCGCGGCTTTATCTACGGGTCATTTCGCGGAGCCGGCATGTTACAGCATTTACAAGCGTCATCGGACCGTTTGGCGCGGGCCGAGGAAACCCGTAGGAACGGCAATCCCGGCTTGGCCGGGAGCACGTCGCTCAACTATGTAACCGATGCCGATCCCGGCATCCGCAGGTTGAGGAAAGGCGCGGGATTCTCCTATCTAGGACCCGATGGCAGAGCCGTCGACGAAACGACGCTTGCCCGCATCAAGGCGATCGTCATTCCGCCGGCCTGGACGGATGTGTGGATCTCGCCCGATCCGGACGGCCATATCCAGGCGACGGGCAGGGATCAGCGCGGTCGCAAGCAGTATCGTTACCATTCGCAATGGACCGAGGAACGCGACGGCGTCAAATATTCCAGCCTCGTCGCCTTCGCGGAAAGCCTGCCCGCCCTGAGGCGCCAGATCGATGCCGATCTGCGCCGGCGGGGACTGCCCCTGGAGCGGGTCGTCGCCTCGGTGGTCTGGCTGCTCGACAACACCATGATCCGCATCGGCAACGCGGCCTATGCGCGCGACAACAAGAGTTTCGGGCTGACCACGCTGCGCGACCGCCATGTCGAGATCAACGGCTCCAGCCTGCGCTTCGCCTTCAAGGGCAAGTCGGGCAAGGAATGGAAGCTGAAGCTGGTCGATCGCCGCATCGCCAAGGTCGTGCGCGGCGCGCAGGATCTGCCTGGGCAGAAGCTGTTCCAGTATCTGGGTGAGGATGGCGACCGGCGGCCGGTGCGCTCGGAGGACGTCAACCGGTACATCCGCGAGGCTTCCGGCGCCGAATTCAGCTCAAAGCATTTCCGCACCTGGGGCGGCACCATCCATGCCGCGTCGCTGTTTGCCGGGACCGAGCTGCCGGAAAGCAAGACGCAACAAAACCGGGTGATCAACAGCGTCGTCGACAAGGTCGCCGAGCGATTGGGCAATACTCGTGCCGTCTGCCGCAAATGCTACATCCATCCGCTGGTGTTCGAGGCATGGACCGAGGGACGCCTGCTTGACGAGATGGCCGAGGCCAACAAGCGCAAACGCCTGATACAAGGCCTCGACGAGGAAGAAACGCTGGTGCTCAGATGGCTGCAGGCGCATGGCGCCTGACGGTCAGGCGCGAGGGACAGCCAAGTCCGTGATTGCCCGCCGAATTTTTTTATCGACCTTGTGTCGGGAAGGGTCCTAGTGTCGCGTCCTTTGATACGGAAAGGACCTGCCATGCTATACGCCATCCTCTGCTACGCCTCCGAAGACGTCGTCTGCTCCTGGAGCAAGGAACAGGACGACGAGGTCATGGCGAAGATCCTCGACGTGCAGGACAAATACGCCAAGGCCGGCCGGCTCGGGCCCGTGGCGCGCCTTTTGCCGACGACAGCCGCGACGACGCTCAGAAAGGTCAAAGGCGAGGCGGTCGTGCTTGATGGCCCGTTTGCAGAGACCAAGGAACAGTTCCTCGGCTTCTACACGCTCGAATGCCGCGACCTCGACGAGGCGGTCGAATTCGCCCGCGAGCTTTCCGAAGTCAATCCGAGCGGCGGCTCCTACGAGATCCGGCCGGTTTCGGTCTTCAATCCGACAAAGGTCGCGGTATGACGGACCTTGCCTGGATAAGCACGGCGATCAGCAACGCCCGTCCGCAGGCGATGGGCGCGCTGCTGCGCTACTTCCGCGATCTCGACGCCGCGGAAGAGGCTTTCCAGGACGCGTGCCTGAGGGCGCTGAAGAACTGGCCGAAGAACGGGCCGCCGCGCGATCCGGCCGCCTGGCTGATCTTCGTCGGCCGCAACAGCGGCATCGACGCGGTGCGCAAGCGCGCCAAGCAGGCGCCGATGCCGGAAGAGGACCAGATCTCCGATCTGGAGGATGCCGAGGGCGACATGGCCGAGCGGCTGGACGGCGCGCATTACCGCGACGACATCCTGCGGCTCCTGTTCATCTGCTGCCATCCGGATCTGCCGGCGACGCAGCAGATCGCGGTGGCGCTGCGCATCGTCTCCGGCCTCACTGTCAAGCAGATCGCGCGCGCCTTCCTGGTCGGCGAGAGCGCCATGGAACAGCGCATCACCCGCGCCAAGGCGCGCATCGCGGACGCCGGCGTGCCGTTCGAGACGCCGGGCGCCGTCGAACGCTCGGAACGGCTCGCCGCAGTCGCGGCGATGGTCTATCTGATCTTCAACGAAGGCTATTCGAGCAATGGCGGCGAGGCGCCGGCCCGCGCGCCGCTCTGCGAAGAGGCGATCCGGCTTGCGCGCCTGCTGCTCAGGCTGTTCCAGGCCGAACCGGAGATCATGGGGCTGACCGCGCTGCTTTTGCTGCAGCACGCAAGGGCGCCGGCACGGTTCGATGAGCGTGGCGAGATCGTCCTGCTCGAGGATCAGGACCGCTCGCTGTGGAGCCGCAAGATGATCGACGAGGGCCTGGCACTGGTCGACAAGGCGCTGCGCCATCGCAAGCCCGGCCCCTACCAAGTGCAGGCGGCGATCGCGGCGCTGCATGCGCGGGCGGCGACGGCCGAGGATACCGACTGGACCGAGATCGACCTGCTCTATGGCCTGCTGGAGCAGATGCAGCCTTCGCCGGTGGTGACGCTGAACCGCGCCGTCGCGGTCAGCAAGGTACGCGGCCCGGAAGCCGCGCTTGCCATGATCGAGCCGCTGGAAGAGCGGTTGTCGGGCTATTTCCACTTCTTCGGGCTGCGGGGCGGGCTGCTGATGCAGCTTGGCCGCAACGAAGAGGCGCGCATCGCCTTCGATCGCGCCATCGCCTTGGCCAACACCGCAGCCGAGGCTGCGCATATCCGCATGCATATCGATCGGCTGATCAAGGAAAGCAGCGAAAAGTCATCGATCCAGAAGGCGCGCTGATCCGGCTTCACCCTCTGGCCCAATTTCGCAGCCGGGCCTTGGACCATGCCGGGGTGGCGGTTTTTCCCCGAAACGAGTAATGCCACGCCATCAAAGCGCCCAGGCGTCTCCTATCGGAACGTCAAGGACATGGCGCATGGCTCCATTCCCACCCTTCGAGGTGGAACCTGAAAGGGACAAAAATGACGTTAGCGAAGGAAACGGCTTCACTTCTTGAGAAACTCGGCGTCGCCAAAGAGGCGCTTTCGGGCGGCGACCTCATCGTGCACAGCCCGGTGACGGGCGAGCAGATCGCGGCGCTGAAGCAGATTTCGGCGGCGGACGCCGGCAAGGCCATCGACGCCGCGCACAAGGCTTTCCAGGCCTGGCGGCTGGTGCCGGGCCCGAAGCGCGGCGAACTGGTGCGGCTGCTGGGCGAAGAACTGCGCGCGCACAAGGACGAGCTCGGCCGGTTGGTGTCGATCGAAGTCGGCAAGATCCCGTCCGAGGGTCTCGGCGAAGTCCAGGAGATGATCGACATCTGCGATTTCGCCGTCGGCCTTTCGCGGCAATTGTACGGCCTCACCATCGCCACCGAACGCCCCGGACACCGCATGATGGAGACCTGGCATCCGCTCGGCGTCGTCGGCGTGATCTCGGCCTTCAACTTCCCGGTCGCGGTGTGGTCGTGGAATGCAGCGCTCGCCTTCGTCTGCGGCGACGCGGTGGTATGGAAGCCGTCGGAAAAGACGCCGCTGACCGCGCTTGCCTGCGAGGCGATCTTCAAGCGCGCCGCACGGCGCTTCGGCGCCGATGCGCCGGCGGGTTTGCTGCAGGTGCTGATCGGTGACCGCGTCGCCGGCGAGGTGCTGGTCGACCACCCGAAGGTGCCGCTGGTCTCGGCCACCGGCTCGACCCGCATGGGCCGCGAGGTCGGTCCTCGGCTCGCCAAGCGCTTTGCCCGCGCGGTGCTGGAGTTGGGCGGCAACAATGCCGGCATCGTGACGCCCACCGCCGATCTCGACATGGCGCTGCGCGCGATCGCCTTCGGCGCCATGGGCACCGCCGGGCAGCGCTGCACGACGCTGAGGCGCCTCTTCGTGCATGACAGCGTCTATGACGCTTTGCTGCCGCGGCTGAAGAAGGCCTATCAGAGCGTCTCGGTCGGCAATCCGCTGGAAGGCAAGGCGCTGGTCGGTCCGCTGATCGACAAAGCGGCCTTCGACAACATGCAGAAGGCGCTGAAGGAGGCCGAGGCGCATGGCGGCAAGGTGACGGGCGGCGCGCGCGTCGAAAACGGTCATCCGGACGCCTATTACGTGCATCCGGCGCTGGTCGAGATGCCCAGCCAAGTCTCGCCGGTGACGGAAGAGACCTTCGCCCCGATCCTCTATGTGATGAAATATTCCGATTTCGACGAAGCGCTCGAATTGCACAATGCCGTGGGCGCCGGCCTGTCGTCGTCGATCTTCACCCGCGACCTGCAGGAATCGGAGCGCTTCCTCGGTGTCGACGGATCGGACTGCGGCATCGCCAACGTCAATATCGGCACCTCGGGCGCCGAGATCGGCGGGGCATTCGGCGGCGAGAAGGAGACCGGCGGCGGCCGTGAGAGCGGCTCGGACGCCTGGAAGGCCTATATGCGTCGCGCCACCAACACGGTGAATTTTTCCAAGGCGCTGCCGCTCGCGCAGGGCGTCTCGTTCGACATTGATTGACGAAAGGCGCAGGCGCCGCGAACCGCGGCGCCTAATACCGTTCGTCAGAAAGCCTTGCCAGTTGCCGGATCGAACAGGCGAAGCGCGTCCGCGTCGAAGACAAACGCGCAAGGCTGGCCCTTGATGACGCGGGCCTGCGGCGGCAAGGTCGCCGTTAGCCGTTGGGTTCCAGCCCGGGCGGTGGTGACCTGCTCTGGGCCGGTCAGTTCGACGACGTCGATCTCGACCGGCAGCGACGAGTCGGCGCCGCTGCCCAGCCCGAGGCGGAGCGCTTCAGGCCTGATCCCGACCACAACCGAAGCACCGTTGCGGGGGGCTGCGTTGGCGTAGCGTTCCGGCAGCGCCAGCCGCGTATCCGTGCCGATGATGGCGAGCTTGCCGTCCTCGACTGTCGCTTCCAGCATGTTCATCGAAGGCGCGCCGACGAAGCCAGCGACATAGAGCGTCGCCGGCTGGTTGTAGATCTCCTGCGGCGTGCCCAGTTGTTCGATACGGCCGTCGCGCATGACGGCGATCCGCGTCGCCAGCGTCATCGCCTCGATCTGGTCATGGGTGACGTAGACGACGGTCGTCTTGAGCATCTCATGCAGGCGCTTCAGCTCGGTGCGCATTTCCAGGCGCAGCTTGGCGTCCAGATTGGAGAGCGGCTCGTCGAACAGGAAGACCTGCGGCTTGCGCACCAGCGCCCTGCCGATGGCGACGCGCTGGCGCTGGCCGCCGGACAACTGGCCGGGCTTGCGGTCGAGCAGGGTCTCGATCTGCAGGAGCTTCGCGGTCTCGCGCACCGCCTTGTCGCGCTCGGTGGCGGGAACCTTGCGCATCTCCAGGCCGAAGCCGATGTTGCGGCTCACCGTCAGGTTCGGATAAAGCGCGTAGGATTGGAACACCATGGCGATATCGCGGTTCTTCGGATGCACGCCGAGCACCGAACGGCCGCCGATCCGCACGTCGCCGCTGGTTGCCTCGGCAAGACCGGCGATGATGTTGAGCAAGGTGGATTTGCCGCAGCCCGAGGAGCCGAGCAGCACCAGGAACTCACCGTTCTCTAGCGCGATGTCGATGCCTTTCAGCGTC
This sequence comes from Mesorhizobium sp. M2A.F.Ca.ET.042.01.1.1, assembly GCF_003997405.1. Classification (NCBI taxonomy): domain Bacteria; kingdom Pseudomonadati; phylum Pseudomonadota; class Alphaproteobacteria; order Hyphomicrobiales; family Phyllobacteriaceae; genus Mesorhizobium; species Mesorhizobium sp. M2A.F.Ca.ET.042.01.1.1. The sequence goes on along the minus strand of NZ_RZRX01000003.1, from coordinate 60,991 downwards.
TCGACGCTGCCGTAATTCTTGCGGACATCGCGGATCTCAAGCGCGCTCATGGACGGCATCCTCGAATTGGATCGGCCCGCCATAGTCGCGGGGCAAGGTTGAGATGGCGCGCGAGGCCACGCGGATGGCGGCGGACAGGCACTTTTCAAGGGAGCGTCCCTGTGCCAGGGCGGCCAGGAAGGCGGCGTTGAAGACGTCGCCGGCGCCGATCGTGTCGACGACAGCGACGCGCGGTGCCGGCACTTCGATGAGGTTGCCGTCGGCGCCGATGGCGATCGCGCCGTCCGGTCCGCGTTTGACCACGACGATCGCCCCGTCCTTCATGCCCTGGCGGATCTTGCGCGCGGCCGCTACGGGACTTGCGAGGCCGGCCAATGTCGTCGTCTCGACCTCGTTGAACAGCGCCAGTTCGCAGCGCGACAGCCAGCCGCGCGCCGCCGCGCAGTTCGCTTCAGTCCAGCCGTCGATCGGCCATCCCGTGTCGAGCGCGACGGCGATGCGGTTCGCTTCGGCCCAGCCGAAGAGCGCGCCATAGTCGCGCGTAAGATCGTCGGTGAGAAAGGAACCGCTGAGCAGCGCATAGCCGCCGGCGAGGCGGTTGCCGTCGAGCACCGAAAGCACATCGTCCAGGCTGAAACGGGGCAGGTGGCCGCGCGTGGTGAAGAAGGTGCGCTCGCCATCGGGATGGGTCATGCCGACCGACAATGTGGTGCCTTCGGGACGAACCGGCCATTTCTGCGCGCGGTGCCCGAACGCCTCGCGCAGCCAGCGGCCGAACTGGTCGTCGCCAACATTGGCGGCGATCTCAAAGTCGATGCCCAGCGCCTGCCAGGCAAGCGCGGTGTTGCCGGCCTGGCCGCCGACGCGCAAATCGTCATGATCGACGACGGTCTCGGTGCCGGCCTTCGGCCACGGCACGACCGGGCCGACGATCAGGTCGACATTGACGTTGCCGATCACCGCGAGCGGCCGCATCATTCGCTCCTGGTGATCTTGGTGGTGCGCACAGGCGTCCCGGCATTCTCGACGCGGGTATCGGCGAAGGCGATCATCAGGCGCTGCGCAACCGGCAGCATGGCAAAGATCGCCGCCAGTCCGAAGGCGGGTTTGAAGGCGAGGGTCACGGCGCCTGCGACCGGCGGCTTGCCCGAAGCGTCGAACACGATCAGCGGCGCGCCGGTCTCGACGACGGACAGGGCCATCGCGGTGACGAGGTCGGCGGTCGGATCGTTGCCACGGAAAAGGACGACGCCGATCTTCGGCCCGAGCATTTCCATCGGCCCGTGGCGAAGCTGGCCGCCCTCGAGGGAAAAGCAGGGCAGGCGTGACAGTTCGGTGAAGCCGAGCGCAAGCGCTTCAGCCACGCCTTGCAGCTTGCGCCCGGAGGTGACGATGGTCGCGACCTTGCTCAGCGCCGCCAAGGCTGCATCGATCTCGACCGTTTCAGGCGCCTTGAGCGCCGCGAGCGCGGCGGCGGGGTCTTCGCCAAGCGCCGCGAGGATCGCCAGATGCAGCGCGAAGGTCACGGTCAGGCTGCGGGTCGCGGCAAAGGCAAGCTCGGTGCCGCCGGCGCCGACGAGGCAAGGGACCGTACGGCCAAGGAACGAGCCGGCTTCCAGCGTCAGCCCGAAGGTGTCAGCCTGCGGAACCGCTTCGGCAAACCAGCGCAGCACCTCGGCGCTTTCGCCGGACTGCGAGGTCACGATCACCGTCTTGCCGGCAAGCGGCAGCGGCTGTCCAAGATGCTCCGACAGCGGCAGCGCGATGGCATCGATGCCATGCGCGCGATAGAGCGGCTCGACGGCGCGGGCGACGGCATGCGAGGCGCCCATGCCGAGCAGGACGAGCCTGCCGGTCTTGCTGATGGAGGCGGCGACCTTGGCGGCTGCCTCCCGATTGCTCTCGAACGAGGCGAGCGCATCCTCATGCTGGCGCGCCATTTCGCGGTCGATCGCAAGCAGGCCGGATGGACGTGGTTTTTGAGCAGTCATCATTATCCTTTCACGCCGCCGCTGGTGAGGCCCGAGATCAGCGCGCGCTGCATGACGAGGCCGATCAGCACGGGCGGCAAGGCCGCAAGCACGCCGGCGGTGGCGATCAGTCCGTAATCGGAGACGCGGCCGCCGGCGAGATCGGCGATGGCGACCGTCAGCGTCTTTGCCCGCTGGTCCGAGGTGAAGAGCAGGGCGTAAAAGAATTCGTCCCAGGCGAGCAGCACGGCAAACAGCGCCGATGTCGCGACCACGGGCGCCGCCAGCGGCAAGGTGATGATGCGCCAGGTCTGGAACAGCCCCGCTCCGTCGATCATCGCCGCGGCCTCGATCTCGCGCGGGATGGAATCGAAACCCGATTTCATCAGCCAGGTGGTGAAGGGCGCCAGGATGGTCAGATAGATCAGCGCCAGGCCGAAGACGTTGTTGAGCAGGCCGAGCCAGGACAGGCCCATGTAAAGCGGCACGGAGAGCGCCACCGGCGGCAGCATATAGGTGGCGATCACCATCGACAGCGACCAGCCGACCGAAGGCGTGCGCGAGACGGCCCAGCCGGCCGGCACGGCAAGGACGATCGCAGCGAGGGTCGCCATGCCGGCGACTTCCAGGCTGTTGCGCAACGACGACGTGAAGGCCGCGCCGGCGCTGTTTTCGGCCGTCGACAGGAGTTGCGTGTAGCGCGAGAAGTCGGCCGCCTGCGGCCACCAGCGCAGCGGCTTGGCGGCTAGGTCGGCCGCCGGCGATATGCTCATGACGAAGAGCCAGGCGAGCGGCGCCAGGATGACGACGGCGAGCAGGATGGCGCAGGCATAGACGAAGGCGGTGAAGACGGGGTTCTTGCGTTCCATCAGGTAGCGCTCCCCGCGGTCTTTCTCACTAGCGTCGCATAGGCAACGGCGAGAACGGTGACGAGCAAGGTGACGATCAGCGCCAGCGATGCGCCGGAGCCGGCGCGCTGGAAAGAGAAGGCCTCCTGGTAGACGAGGATCGACAGCGAGCGCGTGCTGTTGGCCGGGCCGCCGCGGGTCATCACCCAGATGATGTCGAAGACCTTGAAGGCCTCGATGGTGCGCAGCACCAGCGCCACCATCAGCGGGCCGGCGAGATAGGGCAGGATGACGAAGCGGAAGCGGTTGAACGGTCCGGCGCCGTCGACAAGCGCGGCGGCGGTGATGTCGCGCGGCACGGCCTGCAGGGCGGCGAGCGCAATCAGCGCAACAAGCGGAAAATTCTTCCAGCAGTCGGCGACGATCAGCGCCGCAAGCGCCGTGCCCGGTTCGCCCAGCCAGGAGCGATAATCGTCGATCAGGTGGAGCTGCGTCAGCGCCGCGTTCAGCGCACCATATTCCGGATTGTAGATCAGCCGCCAGAGCGTGGCGTTGACGACGGTGGGCAGCGCCCAGGGCAGGATCATCAGCCCGCGCAGCACGGCGCGGCCACGGAATTCCTGGTTGAGCAGAAGGGCCGCCAGCACGCCGAGCACCATTTCGGCGGCGACCGAGACGACCGCGAACCAGGTGGTGGTCGAGAGCGTGCGGGTGAAGTTCGAGCTCGTCAGCATCTTGGTGTAGTTGTCGAAGCCGACGTAATTGCCCGCGGTGCCGACCAACTGTGCGTCGGTGAAGGAAAGCCTGACCGTATCGACCAATGGCCAGCCAATGACGGCGACCATGATCACCAGCAGCGGCAGCATCAACAGCCACGCGCGAGTCGTCATCCAGGTGCCTGACATCAGAGGCGCCTCTTTCCCTTCATCCGGTCAGAGCGATTCACCGTTTCACGGAAACGGCGAACCGCTCTATCTCTTTGTTTTAACGCAATTCCGGACGGAAAACCGCTTCACACTTTTCCTGGAATTGCTCTCGAAAATAGCACGGGCGGCGCTCGTGGATGAGGCCGCCCGCGTCGTGGAATGCCAGATCAGAGGCCGCTGTTTTCGGCGGCGGTCTTGAGCGCGTCTTCCGGCGTCGTCTGGCCAAGCAGCGATTCCTGGATCGCCTGCTGCAGGGCCGTCGACAGCTGCTGGTATTTCGGCGTGGTCGGGCGCGGATACATGGCGGCGAGACCGAGCTTGGCGGCGGCGATCAGCTCTTCCTGGCCCTTGGTGACGGCCGGGTCGTCATAGGACGAAGCCCAGATCGGCAGCGAGAGCTTGGCATACTGGTTCTGCGTCGCTTGCGAGGTCATGAACTCGATGTATTTCCAGGCTTCGTCCGGGTGCTTCGACACCGCCGTGATGCCAAGACCCATCGAGCCGTTGACGGCCGAGACCTCGCTGGTGCCGGCGACGCCGGGCGCCGGCACGACGCCGACCTTGCCGGCGACCTTGGAGTCCTTCGGATCGTTGGCCATGTTGTACATGTAGGTCCAGTTCAGCGCGAAGGCCGCATCGCCGTTCTCGAACACCTTGCGGACGTCCTCTTCCAGGAATTCCTTGGAGTTCGGATTGGTGAGGCCCGATTTGTAGCTGTCGACCATGTATTTCAGCGCGGATAAGCCACCGCCATTCTGGAAGTCGGGCTTGCCGTCCTTGAGGAAGTCGCCGCCATAGGCGCTGACCAGCGTCGTGTAATCGCAGACAGCGGCTTCGGCCTGTGACCAGCTCCAGGCGATCGGCGTCTTCAGCAGCCCCTTGTCCTGGATGATCTTGGCCTGCTGGCCGAGTTCTTCCCAGGTCTTCGGCGGTGCCTTGATGCCGGCCTTTTCCAGGATTTCCTTGTTGTAGAACAGGTATTTGGTGTCGAGGATCCACGGCATGCCATAGTATTTGCCGTCATATTGCACGGTGGTCCAGGCACCGGGCAGCACGCCCTTCTTCATGTCGTCGGTGATCTTCGAGGATACGTCGACCAGCACCTTGTTGGTCGCGTATTCGGCCGGCCAGATCACGTCGAACAGCACCACGTCGTAGCCGCCGCCCGAGCCTTGGGCGAGCACGGTCTTGTCGTGCAGGCCTTCATAGGGGACGAATTCGAGGTTCACCTTGATGTCGGGATTGGCCTTGGTGAAGGCCTCCGTCATCGAGCGCACGTCGGCCTCGCTATAGGCGGCCTGCGCCATGAAGAGGGCGTTCAAGGTGGTTTCGGCGAAGGCGTGGGGGACGAACAGCCCACCGACGAACACCGCGCCCAGAAGTGTCTTACCGATCGATTTCAGCATTTGTCTTTCTCCCATTTCGACAGCTGCAAGTGGGCGGCGAAGCTTATGCCGCCGCTTTCTCGAATTGCATCGCGTGTGACCGGATCTGTCCTGAACGGCGCGCGGCGGGAGCTTGAGGCTTTGCCGTCTTCTTGTGGAGCCGCCCGGGTTTCACCTATTAAGTCAATTCGCTTGACTTAATTAGTCGATCAATCCTTTAATCGAGTCAAGAGGGGAAAAGACGGTGCACGATATCAGCCCGATCCGCGCCAAGAGCGGCACCAACCAGGAAGGCACCAGCGCGCACAACCGCCGCGTCATGATCGAGGCGCTGCGGCTCAACGGCGCGCTGTCGCGTGCCGACCTGGCGCGGGCGACGCAGCTTACCAAGCAGGCGGTTTCCAACATCGTCGAGGATCTCGAGCGCGATGGGCTGGTTGTCGCGCTGGACGCAGTGCGCAAGGGTAGGGGGCAGCCCTTCACACCCTACCGGCTGGTGCCCGAGGGCGCCTTCGCCATCGGGCTGCAGATCGACCGGTATTTGACGCGCGTGGTGGTGGTCGACCTCGTCGGCAAGGTCATCGCGCGCGCCGAGGCAGGTCTGCCGCTCGACGAGCCATCAGCCGGCGTCAAGACCATCCTCGGCCTGGTCGACCGCGTCAGGCGCGAGCTGGCTTCCTTGTTCGCCCAGTCCGAGCGGCGGCTGGTCGGCCTTGGCGTCGCCATGCCGGGGCCGTTCGGCCTAAGGGAATCCGACGACACATGGATGATGCCTGCCTGGCAGCAATTCCCGCTGCTCGAGACGCTTGCCGCCGGCACCGGACTGGATGTCGGGCTGCAGAATGACGCGGCGGCCTGTGCAACGGCGGAGCGCATCGTCGGCGCCGCGCATGGCGTCGATCACGCGGTCTGCCTGTATGTCGGCTACGGCATTGCCGCCGGGCTGATCCTCAATGGCGAGCTCTACAATGGCGGCAACGGCAATGCCGGCGAGATCGGCAGGGCGCTGCTGTCGCCGGGCGGTCCAGGCTCGACGCCGTTGGAGCACCGCGCCTCGCTCGCCTCGCTCTACCAGCATCTCGGCCTCGATCCCGCCGAGAGGGGGCTTTACGAGAAGCTCGGCGCGCTGGCGCTCGCGCAGGACGCAAGGGTCATGAGCTGGGTCGAAAGAGCCGCGTCCGACCTGCGCTGGAGCGTGCATCTGATCGAAACGATCTTCGATCCGCAAACCGTCATCCTCACCAGCACCGCGCCCGAGGCGCTGGCCCGGCTTCTGCACCAGGCCATGCATCCGCTTCTGCCGTCGATCGCGGATCGGCCCGCCCGCCGCCTGCCGCGGCTGCAACTGGGCACCACCGATCCCTGGGCGATCGCGGTGGGCGCCGCCGCCGAACCGATCAGCAGGGCCTTCGACCCGCGTTTTTCCGCTATCCTGAAGGCCGGATAGAACGCTGACGATTAGCCGGTCGGCTGCTCCATACAGGCGGCGAAAGCCGCGTCGATGATGGCGAGCTTGACCGCCTGCGCGGTGAGGTACTCGCTGTAGAATTCGTTCGAAATCCACATGACGGAATGGCCGCGCCGCCCAAGCCAGCCGACGCTGCCGAGCGCCTCGGCGTCGCGCAGCTTGCGCGCAAGGTGGGTACGCGACAGCTTCAGCCAACTGGAGAAGTCGCCAATCGACAGCACGCCGGTCGGGATGCGCTCCTGGCCGGCATTCTGCGGGCCGACGCCGGCGATCAGCCAGTCCATGACGACGCCGCCATTGTTGAGCCACGTGAACAGCGAAAAAGTCTGTTGCGGCTCCCGCACAGGTACCGAGGAGATCAGCCCATCCGCGATCAGCGGCTGCAATCGCGCCAACATTTGCGGCCGTGCCTGGAACGTTTCCAGCCGGCTCCCGCCGTCAAGAGCATCAAGCGTGCTCAGATGCATATGAATCCAGCCGATCAACGGCTCCAGGGTTATGGCGGGCAGGTGCAAGGGGCGAATGCGGCCGTCGTCGGCCATTGGACCGACTTCGATGAAATTATAGTGCTGCATTTCCTTGATGAAGGCATGGGCAGTGTTTCGGCTTGCAACTGCATGTTGAACGGTGACGTCGACAAAACGCGCCGCCGTCAGTTCCTTCCGGTAGTCGCTGGGATCCCTGCGGAAATGCAGGGCAAGACCGATATGCGCCATCAGCCAGCGCTGCTGGGTGGCAAAGACCGAGGACGCGCGCGGGTTTCCCTCATAGGCCTGCTGCATCGCCCGGGCCTGTGCCTGAACGCAGGCATTCAGCGCCGGATGACCGGCAATGTCTTCGAAGTTCAGCGCCATCCCCCCAGACTCCGCCAAATATCGCAATATGCGGATGCGGATAGCAGTTTTGGCCGGCACCTGCCAGCGCAACCAGCGGTATTTGTCGGCTGGGTCCGAGAAGCGGTCGTTGCGCCGGTCAGCTCTCGTACCCCTGGGACAAACTGTCGTCGAAAGCCAGGTCGACGACGGCGAGCTTGGACGTCTGCATGACCATGTATTCGTCGAAGAACTGGCGTGAAACCCACATGACGGAATGACCACGCTGGCCGACCCAGCCGATGCTGCCAAGCGCCTCGGCATCGTTGAGTTTCCGCGCCAGGTGGGTGCGTGACAGCTTCAGCCAGTGCGCGAACTCGCTGACCGAGATGACGCTGGTCGGTATCCTGTCGAGATGAGCGTCCTCCGGATCGATACCGGACATCAGCCAGTCCATGACGATGCCGCCATTGTTCAGCCAGATAAACAAGGAGAAAGTCCGCCCAGGCTCGCGCACGCCCTGGCTGGCCAGCAATCCATCGGCGATGAGCGGCTGCAGCCTGGACAGCATCCCGGGTCGATCGAGGAAAGTTGTCAGCCGGTTTCCGCCATCTATGCGGTCGAGCGTCCTCAGATGTGCGTGGATCCAGCCGGTGAAGGTTTCGATGGTGCCTTCGGTGACCCGCATGGGGTGGGCGCGGCCGTCACCGCTGGCCGAAATATACTCGGCGATGTTGTAGCGAAGCATCTCCTTGACAAAGGCCTCGGCCGTGTTGCGGCTGGCCAGCGAATAGCGGCGTACGACCTCGATGAACCGCGCCATCGTCATTTCGGTGCGGCGGTCATTGGGATCGCGCCGGAAATGCAAGGTCAGACCGGCGTGACCGAGCAGCCAGCGCTGCTGGGTGGCGAACACGGCAGCCAGCCGCGGGCTTGTTTCGTATATGTGGATGAGCGCGCGCGCCTGCTCCTGGATACAGCGAAGCGCTGCCGGATGACGGGCGATCTCTGCGGCGCTCAGCGGCATTTCCTGCGGCACTCCAGGCGATTTTCGAAGAACGGCAAATGAAGATTCCCAGTGTTCGCCGGTTGTGTCCAGTTGCCTATTGGAACAACGAAAGGTCAAGTAGCGCGTTTGTTGCTAACTCGTTGCATCGGTTCGGGAAACCCGTCCCAATGATGGTCCGGCCCGCAGCCCTGCGTTGCATAGGCGGCGTTCTGCCGAGCCATGGGAATGATGTCCACCATCTGTCTCCCGGCCTCGGCTGAGCAGGGCGCCGGCAGGCGATCGGCGCCGGCCGGTAATCCAAGGTGAACTGAGTTCTCGTGTGGACTTTGCAGCGAGGAAGCGGCTACCTATCGTGATGCCTTGACGCCATTTGCCGAGGCCGCCCGGGTGAAATGATGCCGAGAACAATCCGGACACTGACCGCCAGCGAAGTGGAAGCGCTCGTCGACTGGGCGGCTGGAGAGGGCTGGAATCCGGGCATCGGCGATGCCGCGGCGTTCCGGACAGCCGATCCCGACGGTTTCATCGGCGCTTTCGTCGACGGAGAGATGGTGGCCGGCATTTCGGCCGTCGCATACGGCCCGGGCTTCGGCTTCATCGGCCTCTATATCTGCCGGCCCGACCGGCGCGGCGAGGGCCATGGCAAGGCGGTCTGGGATGCCGGCATGACACGCCTCGGCAACCGCATCATCGGTCTCGACGGGGTGGCCGAGCAGCGGGCCAATTACCAGCGCATGGGCTTCGTGCCCGCCTATGAGACCGTGCGCTACATCGGTCGCCCCGCCGGATTGCCGGGGGGTGGCGACACACGGCCAGTGACGGCCGGCGACATGGCTGGGATACTCGCCTATGATCGCCAGTGTTTCCCGGCGCCGCGGGAAGCCTTCCTTCGGGAGTGGCTGCGGCAGCCCCGGATTGCGCTGTTCTGTGGCGGATCGGCCGGCATTGCCGGCTACGGCGTGGTCCGCCGATGCCGGGAAGGCTTCAAGGTCGGGCCGCTGTTTGCCGACAGGACGGAGCTTGCCCTGGCATTGCTGGCGGATCTCGCGGGCAGGATCGGCAACGAGGTATTGCATATCGACGTGCCGGCCGGCCAGGTTCAATTCACCGCCATGCTTCAGGCCGCCGGCATGGTCCCGGGCTTTGCGACGACACGCATGTACCAGGGCGGCAAACCCGGCAATGCCCCCTCGACAGTTTTCGGCATCACGACGCTCGAGCTGGGATGATCGGGGGCCGGCGAAGCCACTGAGGTCATTGTTTTGCCTGGCTGGTCCATGCGACAGGGCTCCATGACGTGATTTAGGGACATTGGTGTGCCTTTGCCGGGCGCTGCGTGGCGTGGAGGTTGTCGAATGGCTGGCAGGACGGTTCTGATCGCCGGAGGCGCCGGGGGCATGGGGCTTGCGACCGGACTTCGCCTCGCGGCCGACGGCGAGCGGATCGCGCTCGCCGACCTTCCCGGTCCCAAGCTCGACGCAGCCGTGGCCAAGATGGTCGCGACCGGAGCGGATGCGGTGGGCTTGCCGCTCGACATCCGCTCGGTCGCTGCCTGCCGCGACGTGGTGGCCAAGGCCAGGGACTGGGGCGGCGGCATAGATATCCTGGTCAACGCCGCCGGCGTCTGGCTCGAGGGGCCGGCGAGCGGGGTCGAGGAAGATCAGTGGGACCTTGTGCTGGACGTCAATCTCAAGGGAGCGTTCTTCCTGATCTCGGCGGCTGTCCCGCATCTGGCGGCGGCGCAAGGCGTGATCGTCAACATTGCGTCAGACGCCGGGCTCGTCGGCAACAATGGGGCGGCCGTCTATTGCGCCTCGAAGGGCGGGCTGGTTCTGCTGACCAAGGCTCTCGCGCTGGAACTCGCCCCGCAAGGCATCAGGGTCAACGCCGTCTGCCCCGGCGATACGGCGACGCCGATGATCGAATATCAGGCCAGGACCTATGGCGGGGACGATCCCGACGGCTACAAGCGCCGGCTTCTCGGGCACTATCCGCAAGGGGACAAGGCAAGGTTCATTCAGGTGGAAGAGATCGCATCCTTCATCCACTATCTCTGCCAGCCGGGCGCGGCGCCGATCACCGGGGCCGCGCTGTCGATCGATTTTGGCGTCAGCGCCGGCTATTGAAAGAAAGCCTGGGCGGTTCATCGCGGGTATGATTGCCCGCGCCAGCATGCCAGCATTCCAATCGTGGAGAGGAAATGATCGTGTTCCGCAAATCCCGCAAGGCGCTGGTGACCGGCGCGGGCGCCGCCGACGGCATCGGCGTGGCGGTCGCGCGGGCGCTGGGCGAGGCCGGCCTTTCGGTCGTCATCACCGCTTCGTCGGCGCGCGTCGAGCAGCGGGCCGGGGAACTGCGGGCGGAGGGGCTCGATGTAAGCGCCGTTGTGGCCGACCTGACGGTTTCGGGCGATGTCGAGCGCTTGTGCTCGCAGGCCGGCGAAATCGACGTCCTCGTCAACAATGCCGGGATGGGTACGGTCGCGCAGCCGGCGTTGCAGCGGCGGTTTGTCGATCTCAGCGAAAGCGACTGGGACCGCGGCATCGACGTCAGCCTGAAAACCGCGTTCCTGAGCACGCGCGGATTCCTGGCCGGCATGGTGCAGCGCGGCCATGGGCGCGTCGTCAACATGGCTTCGGTGACCGGACCTTTCGTCTCCAATGAAGGAGAGGCCGCCTATTCCGCGGCCAAGGCCGGCATGATCGGGCTGACGCACGCGCTGGCCCTGGAGGTCGGCCGCAGCGGCGTCACCGTCAATGCCGTCGCGCCGGGCTGGATCGCGACCGGCGCCTCGACGCCGGAGGAACTCGCCGCTGCCCGCAACACGCCGCTCGGGCGCGCGGGCAGTCCCGAGGAAGTCGCCGCCGCGGTGCTGTTTCTGGCGTCGGACGGAGCCAGCTATGTCAACGGCGCCGTTCTCGTCGTGGACGGCGGCAACATCCTGCAGGAACGCAAGGGATAATAGGGCGGAGGGGCGGGGGCGTTGCTTGTCCGCATCGTTGCCGTTGCCGCTTTGAATGGACACAGGTGTACATTCGCGCTAGACATGAGCTTCGCGCTGCCCGTTCGCGGTTCGGCGATCAATGGCAAGGCGAGTGTCCATGGGGCGAGTGTCCAGGGGGCGATTGATGCACAAGCTCGGGCTGCAGACAGGGCGGTCAAGCCTTTACGATGAAGCGACATGCCCGGCCCGTGACGGCGGCTTCAGCGCATGACGAGACATTATTCGGCGCTGTCGCTCTTCAAGGAAGGCATTGCTGGTCAGACTGGGTGGGTGAAGGCCTGGCGCTCACCCGATCCGAAGCCGCGCTATGACGCCATCATCATCGGGGGCGGGGGGCACGGCCTGGCGACGGCCTATTATCTCGCGAAGAATCATGGGGTCACCAATGTGGCCCTGCTGGAAAAGAGCTGGATCGGCGGCGGCAACACCGGCCGCAACACGACGGTGGTGCGCTCGAACTACTTCTACCCCGAAAGCGCGGCGATCTACGGGCTGGCGCACAGCCTCTACAAGACGCTCTCGAAGGATCTGAACTACAATGTGATGTTTTCCGCGCGCGGCATCCTCACACTCGCGCACAGCGAAGCGGCAATGGAAATCGCGGCGCGGTCCGTAAACGCCATCCAAGTCAATGGCATCGACTGCGAACTGTTCTCGGTCGAGGACGTGCGCCGTGTCGTGCCGATCTACAATTTCAGCCCGGACGCCCGCTTCCCGGTCTATGGCGGCACCTGGCAGCCGAGCGGCGGCACCGCCCGTCATGACGCCGTCGCCTGGGGCTATGCGCGCGCCGCGAGCCGCCTCGGTGTCGACATCATCCAGAATTGCGAGATCACGGACTTCATCATCGAGAACGGGCGCTGCCGCGGTGTCGTCACCTCGCGCGGCGCGATCCGGGCCGAGCGCACAGGCATGGCGGTCGCCGGCCATTCTTCGGTGCTGGCGGCGAAGGCGGGGTTCCGGCTGCCGGTCAATTCCTACGCGCTGCAGGCCTGCGTGTCCGAGCCGGTCAAGCCGATCATCGACACGGTGGTGATTTCCCCAGACACCGGCGTCTATGTCAGCCAGTCGGACAAGGGTGAACTGGTGATCGGCGGCGCGCTCGACCGCATCCCGTCCTATGGCCAGCGCGGCAACCTGCCGGTGCTGGAAGGCGTCATCGCCGGCATGCTCGAGATGTTCCCGATCTTCGGCCAGTTGAAGATGATGCGGCAATGGGCAGGCATCGTCGACGTGGTTCCGGATTCTTCGCCCGTCATCGGCGAATCGCCGCTGCCGGGCCTCTTCCTCAATTGCGGCTGGGGCACGGGTGGCTTCAAGGCGATCCCCGCCGGCGGCACGCTGCTTGCCCATCTGCTTGCCACCGGCCAGCACCACGACATCAGCCGGCCCTTCGATCTCGACCGCTTCGCCCGCGGCCGCCTGATCGACGAGGCCGCCGGCTCCGGCATTGCGCATTGAAGGTGTAGAAAAGATGCAGCTCTTTCCCTGCCCGTTCTGCGGGCCGCGCGAAGAAAGCGAATTCCACTATGGCGGCGAGGCCGGCAATCTCCGTCCCGACGGCGCCGATGTGAACGCCGAGCGCTGGGCCGGTTATCTCCACATGCGCGACAATCCGAAGGGACCGACCCGCGAGATCTGGGTGCATATGACATGCGGCGAGTTCTTCGCCATGAGCCGCGACAGCGTCAATCACAAGGTGTCGGGTTCTTCCGTGCTCGGCGAAGCGGAGCACGGAAGATGAGCGCTTCCCGTCTCGCCACCGGCGGCAGCGACATCGACCGCGACCGCCCGCTGAGCTTCACCTTTGACGGCAGGCGCGTCGAGGGTTTTTCCGGCGACACGATCGCCTCCGCCTTGCTCGCGAGCGGCCAGGCCGTGATCGGCCGCAGCTTCAAATACCATCGGCCGCGCGGCATCTGGGGCTCCGGCTTCGAGGAGCCCAACGCGCTGGTCGATGTCGAGAGCCCGGTCGGCCGGGTGCCGAATGCGCGCGCGACGACCGTGCAAGCCGCTGACGGCATCACGGTCAGGAGCGTCAACGCTTCGCCGACGGCCGAGACCGACCGCAACGCGGTTCTGGACCGCTTCGCCCGCTTCCTGCCGGCCGCCTTCTACTACAAGACCTTCATGTGGCCGGACTGGCACCTGTTCGAACCGCGAATCCGCGCCATGGCCGGACTTGGCGTCGTCGATCCGGACTGGCAGCGACGCCAGGTCTCGGACCAGGTCAACCATCATTGCGACGTCCTGGTGGTCGGCGCCGGGCCGGCCGGTCTTGCCGCGGCGGCCAGCGCGGCGGCGGCCGGGCGCTCGGTCGTCCTGGTCGACGACCGGACGCATCCCGGCGGGTCGCTGCGCCATCGCACCGGCGAGGTCGACGGCGTCGAGGGCAAGGCGTGGGTCGAGATGACCGTCGCCAGGCTGAAGGGCGGCGGTCAGCTGGTGCTCAGCGACACCACCGCCTTCGGCCTTTACGACCACAATCTGGTGGCGCTCAACCAGCGGCAGGCCGACGGCAGGCCGGACACGCTGTGGCGCGTGCGGCCCCGCCGCATCGTGCTGGCGACGGGCGCGATCGAGCGGCCCGTGCCGTTCGCCAACAACGACCTTCCGGGAATCCTCTCCGCCGATGCGGCGCTCAGCTATCTGCGCCGGCATGGCGTGCTTGTCGGCCGCGATATCGTGGTCGCGACCAACAATGACAGCGCCTATGAGCCGGCCTTGGCGTTGGCCGCGGCCGGCGCCTCGGTGACGGTGGTCGATTGCCGGCGTGAGGGCGGTGCACAGGCGGAGACCGGTATTCGCGTCCTGGCAGGGCGCACGATCGCGGCGGCGCGTGGGCGCAATGCCGTCCAGGGCGTCCTGCTGGACGACGGCACGACGCTCGCCGCCGATTGCGTCCTCGTCTCCGGCGGCTGGACACCCACGGTGCACCTGTTCTCGCAGGCGAAAGGCAAGCTCGCCTGGAGCGACCAGCTTGCGGCCTTCGTTCCCGGCGAGGCCATCGACGGGATCGGCGTCGCCGGCGCCGTGGCCGGCACGGTCTCGCTCTCGGATGCCTTGGCCAGCGGCGCCGCGGCTCTCGGCGACTTCGGCTCATCGTCTCCGGCGCCTCGCGGCACGGGAGTGGAAGCAACACTCGGCGTCGTCAGCCTGTGGCCGAAGCCCAAGGCCAGCGGCCGGGTCTGGATCGACTACCAGAGCGACGTCACCGCCAAGGATGTCGAGCTCGCGGCGCGGGAGAACTTCGTCTCGGTCGAACACCTGAAGCGCTACACCACGCTCGGCATGGCGACCGACCAGGGCAAGACCTCGAACCTCAACGGCCTGGCGTTGCTGGCGGACATCACCGGGCGCGGCATCGCGGAAGTCGGCACCACGACCTACCGGCCGCCCTTCACGCCTGTTCCGTTCGCCAGCCTTGCCGGTTCGCGCCGGGGCGGCATGCACGCTCCGGTCCGTCGCCTGCCGCTGGAGGCAAATCATCGCGCCGCCGGCGGCGTGTTCCAGGAATATGGCGGTTGGCTAAGGCCTGCCTATTATGGCGGCGGCGAAGCCAGCGCCTCGATCCAGGAGGAGGCGCAGCGGGCCCGGCAATCCGTGGCGCTTTTCGACGGCTCGACGCTCGGAAAGATCGAGGTGATCGGTCCGCGCGCAGCCGAGTTTGTCGACTTCATCTATTACAACACCATGTCGACCCTGAAGCCGGGTCACTGCCGCTACGGCTTCATGCTTTCGGAGAACGGTGTCGTCTTCGATGACGGCGTGTTGGTCCGCCTGGACGAGCATCGCTTCATCGTCTCCTGCTCGTCGTCGCATGTCGCCGCGGTCCATGCGCGCCTCGAGGAATGGCGGCAGGACCGCTTCGGCCGCGATGCGGTCTATATCCACAATGCCACCGCGCAATACGCCACCTTGACCGTTTCGGGTCCCAATGCGCGTCAGCTCGTGGAAGCGCTCGATCTGGGCGCAGCATTGGACGATGCCAGCCTGCCGCACATGGCCGTTGCCGCCGGCCGCTTTGCCGGCGACGAGGTGCGCATCGCCAGGGTCTCCTTCACCGGCGACCGCAGCTACGAGATCTCCATCCGCGCCGACCGGGCGGAGGCGCTCTGGGCAAGGATGCAGCAGGAGGGCCGCGCCTTCGACGCCGTGCTGCTCGGGCTCGAATCGCTGATGATCCTGCGCGCCGAGAAGGGCTATATCGTCATCGGCAAGGACACCGACGGCACCACCATGCCGCATGATCTCGGCGTCGCCGGGCCGCGGACCAAGCGCGCCAGCGAGTTCGTCGGCCGGCGCTCGCTTTTCACCGAAGCGGCAAACGACGCGGGCCGCAACCAGCTCGTCGGCCTTGCGCTGCGCGAAGGCGAGGCGCCGCTGGCGACCGGCGCGCATGGCGTGGAGAAGCGCGACGGCCGCCGCAGAAGCATCGGCTTCGTCACCTCCAGCTATCAGAGTCCGACCCTGGGACGCCCGGTTGCGCTCGCCCTCATCGAAGGCGGCGCGACGCGGCACGGCGAAACCATCGACGTTCAACATCTGGGTGTCGTGCGGCAGGCGACGATCGTCGCGCCTTGCGCCTTCGATCCGGAGGGGAGGCGGCTCCATGCGTAACCTTGCCGAAAAATGGCCGGCGGCGCCCGATTTCGCCAAGGCGACGCTGAGCAAAGATGGCGTCATCGTGAGGACGGTAGGCGGGCTGAACCAGCTTCTGGTCAGCGGCGACCTCGCAGCCTGGTCGAAGGCCTCCGGGCTTGCCGGCGAAGGCGTCGGCGCCGGAGCGGTTGCTAGTGGCGACACATACATGGTGCGGATCGCGCGCGATTGCCTTCTTGCGGTCGGCGAACAGCCGTTCCCCATCGCGGCCGGCTGGCACGCGGCCGGCTTCGCCGTCACGGTCATGGATGCGGGACTGCATGTGTTCGAGATCGAGGGGCCCGACCTGGACCGCCTGATCGCCAGGGGAACGGCGCTCGATCCGGGAGCGGCAAGCCGCTCGGCTTCGATCCTCTTTGCCGGCATAGGCGTTCTGTTCTACCGGTTCGGCAACCCTGAGCGGGCGCGTCTCCATGTCGACCGGGGCCTTGCTCCGTATCTGTGGGAATGGCTCGAACAGGCGCAAGTGTTGTAGCGGGAATGGTTTCGGGTCTATCTAGCCGGCGTTCAATCTTGGCCCGTCCGCGATGCTCTCCGATTCCAATGCTGATGACGTCGTGCGGCGGTCCGGTCTGACCGGCAACACCAAGGTGACGCGCGAGGACTGGATGAACCTCGCGCTTGAGACGTTGATCTCCGAGGGCGTGGAGGCGGTGCGCGTGCTGGCGCTCGGGCAGAAGCTGAATGTCTCCCGTTCCAGTTTCTACTGGTATTTCAAGAGCCGTCAGGACCTGCTCGACCAGCTGCTGGACCATTGGCGCAACAACAACACGCGCTTCATCGTCGAACAGGCCGGCCGGCCGGCCGCGTCGATCACGCAGGCCGTGCTCAATATCTTCGAGTGCTGGCTGGACGAGAAGCTGTTCAATCCGCGGCTGGATTTCGCCGTGCGCGCCTGGTCGCGCCAGTCGGCAAAGGTGCATCGGATCGTCAACGAGGAGGACGACGCGCGCGTCGAAGCCATTCGGGCGATGTTTTCGCGGTATGGCTACGAGGCCACGGAAGCGTTCGTGCGGGCGCGCGTCCTCTATTTCACGCAGATCGGCTATTACTCGCTCGAGATCATCGAGCCGGTCAGCAACCGTCTGTTCCTGACGCCGGCCTATTTGCTCACGCACACTGGCAAGGAACCGCGTGCAGGCGAGGTCGAGGCCTTTGCCGAAAAGATGCTGGCGAAGAGCACCGGCTGAGCGGTTCCGCCGCGTTCACCCGTTGTCCCTCCATGAGCGTAGCGCCGCTGGCGGCGACGCGCGCGAACGATGGCCAGGAGCGGCTCTATCGCCTATATAGGCTTTTTCAGTCTGATCGCCGTTCCGTGACCCCTGCCGCCTGCCTGCAAGCCACAATCGAACTTATGGATGAAGTCGACAGCATCGCGCGTCCCGCCGATGCTGTCGTCTCGGCCTGGTTTCGGGCTCGGCGCTATATCGGCGACAGGGACCGTGGCCAGATTTTGGAGTTGCTTTATGCGCTTCTGCGGCACCATGCACGGCTTGGCTGGTGGCTGGCGAGACATGGGCGCGAGGATAGGCCCCGCAACCGCCTGCTCGCATGGCTCACGCTGAAGGAAAGCGAGACCCCCGATCAGATCAAGCGCCTGTTCAATGGCGCGAAATTCGCGCCTGCCATGCTGACGGATCACGAGCACGCGCTGCTGGTCAAATTGCAGGGAGGCACGATCGACCATCCCGGCATGCCGGAAGAGGTGCGCCTTGAATGCCCGTCCTGGGCGGCCGATCCCCTGCGGCGCCGTTTCGGGGAAGCGTTCGGCCAGGAGATGGCCGCGCTTCTGACGCCGCCGCCGCTTGATCTGCGCGTCAACCCGATCAAGTCGACGCTCGATGCCATGCTCAACGCGCTGAAGGATCTCGGCTTGCGGGCGCAGCCGTCGGCCATCGCTCCTTTCGGCATTCGTGTCCATGAGCGCCCCTCGCTGGCCGGCCTGCCGATGCTGAAAAAAGGCGAGGTAGAGATCCAAGACGAGGGCTCCCAGCTTGTCGCCATGCTGGTCGATGCCCGGCCGGGCGAACGCGTGGTCGATTTCTGCGCCGGAGCCGGCGGCAAGACATTGGCCATCGCCGCGCAGATGAACAACAAGGGCCATGTCGTCGCCTGCGACGTCATGGAAGGCCGTTTGAAGCGCGGCGCCGAGCGTTTTCGGCAGGCAGGATTGCACAATATCGAGACGCGGCTCCTGGCCGGCGAGACGGATCGGTGGATCAAGCGCCACAAGGGTGGTTTCGATCGCGTGCTGGTCGATGCGCCATGCAGTGGCACCGGCACGTGGCGACGCAACCCCGATGCGCGCTGGCGCGCGCAGGAGGAACAAGGTCTGGACAAGCTCGTGTCGCTGCAGGCCCGGATCCTGGCAAGCGCGGCGCGCCTGGTGAAACCCGGCGGACGGCTGGTCTACGCGACATGCTCGATGCTGCCCGAGGAGAATGAGGACCAGGTGGCCGCTTTCCTGGCGGCGCATCCCGCCTTTCGTGTGGTGCCGCTTAATGTGGCCGCGCCGCGGCTGACGAATTCGGCCCATTCCGACTACCTGTCGCTGACGCCCGCGCGCAACGACACCGACGGCTTCTTTGCCGCCGTCATGCAGCGGGAAGTCGCGCTCCCAGTCGGGCCGCCGATATCCATTCGCGATCCATTTCTTGAATGACCCGAAGGGGGCCGGAAGCGGACGGTCCGGTTCTGGGACGACCTAGCGAGAAAGGTGCCATTCCGCTGGCGCCCCCATCTTGGCGGCAACGACGTCGCTTGCCGTTGCCGGAAAACAACTGCGGCGCCGCGTCGGCCGCCTTGCGCCAGCACCTGCCTCTTGACGCTTTCAGCCGTGATACGCTCCTACCAATCGGTCATCAGGCGGTGTGTGGCTGAAGGCGGGTGACGAGCGTGGCGAGTTTGGCTTGACGGTGTGTGTCAAACGAATCCTGATTCCTTTAGATTGCGACTAGACCTAGCCCGGTGGCGAGGCAGCCACAGGATGGACATTTCAGCCCATATGGAAAATGATCATGTGCCGTGCACAACATTGACGTGCTCGGGTCTCGACGAAAAAGGCTGAGCGTAAAAGCGGATCAACCGACCTCCGGGTCCAGCGAGGGGGGACGCAAATGGACACCACAGGCAATGGGCAATTGCGTTGCGACGTGGGCGGGCGACCCCGTCGATCGGCCGGCTGGCTTGCCTGCGCCACCGCGTCGGCGGCATTCCTGCTCGGCATGGCTTTCAGCAGCACTGCGTTTGCGCAGGACCAGCAGCTGCCCGTGGTGACGGCGGCCAAGCCGGTGGTGCGTGACATCATCGAGGACGACGAGTTCGTCGGGCGTTTCGAAGCCGTCGACCAGGTTGCCATCCGTTCGCGCGTCAGCGGCTATCTGGACAAGGTCAGCTTCCAGGACGGCGCACTGGTCAACAAGGGCGACCTGCTCTTCACCATCGACCAGCGTCCGTACCAGGCCGCTTATGATGCCGCCAAATCGCAAGTGGATGTCGCCAAGAGCCTGCTCGAATTCACCAAGATGCAGCTGGATCGCGCCAACGAACTTGCCAAGACCGGCAACATCTCGCCCGCCACGGTCGACGACCGCCGACGGGAATACCTTGCGGCGCAGGCGCAGATGCAGGGCGCGACGGCTGCGCTGACAACGGCCAGCCTGAACATGGAATTCACCGAGATCAAGGCGCCGTTGTCCGGCCGCATCGACCGCCGGCTGGTGTCGGTCGGCAACCTCGTGCAGCCGGATTCCACCTTGCTGACGACCATCGTCACGCGCGACCCGATCGACTTCTATTTCGACGTCGATGAGCGGCTGTATTTCAGCTACGCCCGCGACGCGAAGGCGCGTGGCGGCAGCATGCAGGAAGGCGCCGGCGGGCTCGATGTGCAGGTTCAGGTCGCCGACCGCGCGGAGGCGGTGTTCAAGGGCAAGCTCGACTTTGCCGAGAACCGGATCGACAACGCGACCGGCACAATGCGGGTTCGTGCGACGTTTCCCAACCCCGACGGCGTTCTCCAGCCAGGCATGTTCGGGCGCATCAACGTGCCGGGGTCGCTGCCGCATAGCGGCGTGCTGGTGCCTGACGAGGCGATCGGCGCCGATCAGGATCGTCGCATCGTGCTGCTGGTGGACGAGGCCGGAATGGTGTCGGCGAAGCCCGTGCGCACCGGACCGCTTCTCGACGGCTACCGGGTGATCCGCTCGGGCCTGACCGGCGCCGAGACGATCATCGTCAACGGGCTGATGCACGCAAGGCCCGGCACCAAGGTGAAGGTCGAGATGGTGACGTTGCCGCCCAAGGTCGAAACCGCCGGGTTGCAGCAATGAGGTTCGCGCATTTCTTCGTCGACCGTCCAATCTTCGCATCGGTCGTTTCGATCGTCCTGCTGATCCTCGGCGGGATTGCTTATACCCAGTTGCCGGTCGCGCAATATCCCGAGATTGCGCCGCCGACCATCGTCGTTCGCGCGCAGTATCCGGGCGCCGACGCCCAGACGGTCGCAGCGACGGTGGCAACGCCGATCGAGCAGGAGATCAACGGCGTCGAGGGCATGCTCTACATGTCATCCTATTCGTCGGGCGACGGGTCGATGGCGCTGACCATCACCTTCAAGCTGGGCACCGATCTCGACAAGGCGCAGGTGCTTGTGCAGAACCGCGTGTCGGTCGCCGAGCCGCGCCTGCCCGAAGAGGTCCGCCGCCTCGGCATCACAACCACCAAGAGCTCGCCCGACCTGATGATGGTCGTGCATATGCTGTCGCCCGACAATACCTACGACCAGCTCTACGTCTCGAACTACGCCCGCTCGCGGGTGCGCGACATACTGCTCAGGTTAGACGGCGTCGGCGACCTTATCATCTTCGGCGAACGCGAATATTCGCTGCGCATCTGGCTTGATCCGGAAAAGCTGTCCGCCCTGGGAATGACCTCGGGCGATGTGGTGCAGGCGCTGCGCGATCAGAACGTCCAAGTGTCGGGCGGCTCGATCGGCGCGCCGCCGACCGGCACCGGCACGGCGTTCCAGTACACGGTCACCACGCAAGGCCGTTTCAACGACGCCCGCGACTTCCGATACGTGATCGTCAAATCGACCGACGACGGGCGCCTGATCTCGCTGCAGGACGTGGCGCGCATCGAACTCGGAGCCAAGGATTACGTCACCAACTCCTATCTCAACGGCAAACCGGCGGTCGCGCTCGCTATCTTCCAGCGGCCGGGCACCAATGCGCTCGCCGCGGCCGCGGAGATCCAGGACAAGATGAAGGAGCTTTCCCGCGACTTCCCGAAGGGGCTGAACTACGACATCGTCTACAATCCGACCGAGTTCGTCGCCGAGTCGATCCAGGAGGTCTACAAGACGATCCTCGAGGCGATGCTGCTCGTCATCATCGTCATCATCGTCTTCCTGCAGTCGTGGCGTATGGCGATCGTGCCGATCGTGGCGATCCCCGTGTCGCTGATCGGCACGCTGGCGGTGCTTTACGCCGCCGGCTTCTCGCTCAACATGCTGACGCTGTTCGGCCTCGTTCTGGCGATCGGCATCGTCGTCGATGATGCGATCGTCGTGGTCGAGAACGTCGAGCGCAATATTGCCAGTGGGCTGGCGCCCAATCCGGCGTCGCACCTCACAATGAACGAAGTCGGAACGGCCATCATCGCGATCTCGCTGGTGCTGATAGCCGTGTTCGTGCCGACAGCCTTCATCCCCGGCATTTCCGGGCAGTTCTACCTGCAGTTTGCGATTACCATCGCGGTCTCGACGGCGATCTCGGCGTTCAATTCGCTGACGCTTTCGCCAGCGCTGGCCGCACTGCTGTTCAAGCCGCACCATGCCGCGGCGGCGCCGCCGCGCTTTTTCCTGGCGCGGTTCGGACGGGCGCTCGCCGACGGCTTCAATCGCGGCTTCGACAGGGTCGCCCATCGGTATTCCAGCATCATTCGCGTGCTGGTCGGCTCGCGGATAGCGATCACCGCCATGCTGGCCGTTTTCGCGGCCCTGATCTACGCCACGGTCTACATGGTGCAGACGGTGCCGCGCGGTTTCATTCCGTCGCTCGACCAGGGCTATGCGATCGTCGTCGTCCAGTTGCCCGACGGCGCCTCGCTGTCGAGGACCGATACGGTCATCCAGCAGGCGTCGCAAATCATCCAGAAAACCCCAGGCGTCGACTACGCAGTCGCGTTCGCCGGCTTCTCCGGCGCGACCTTCACCAACGCCAGCAACCAGGGCGTGATCTTCGCCAGATTCAAGCCGTTTGACGAGCGGCTGAAAGCCGGCCAGTCGGCGACCAAGGTCATCGGCAATCTGTTCGGCAGCCTGCAAAGCATCAAGGAAGCCTTCATCATCGCACTGCCGCCGCCGCCGATCCGCGGCGTCGGTAATGCCGGCGGCTTCAAGCTGCAGATCCAGGAGCGCAACAGCGCCGACATGCGGCAGATCCTGGCGCTTGCCTACGAAATCGCCGGCAAGGCCAACAAGACGCCGGGGCTGATGGGCGTGTTCACCACGTTCTCCGCGTCGAGCCCGCAATTCTTCCTGGCGATCGATCGCGACAAGGCGCGCATCCTGAACGTGCCGATCCCCAACATCTTCGAGACGCTGTCGATCAATCTGGGCACTGCGTATGTCAACGACTTCAACGCTTTCGGGCGCGTCTACCAGGTGCGGGCGCAGGCCGACCAGGCGTTCCGCCTCGATCGCGCCGACATCTTGAAACTGAAGGTGCGCTCGGCGACCGGCGCGCTGGTTCCTCTCGGCACGTTGATCGAGATCCACGACGTCACCGGTCCGGCGCTGGTGCAGCGTTACAACATGTACGTCTCGGTGCCGCTGCAGGGCAACGCCGCGCCCGGCGTTTCCACAGGCGACGCGCTGGCATTGATGGAGGGGATCACGGCAAAGACGCTGCCGGCCGGCACCTCCTATGAATGGACCGAGCTCGCCTATCAGGAACGCAACACCGGCAATGCCGCTGTCTATATCTTCGGACTGTCGGTGCTGTTCGTGTTCCTGGCGCTGGCGGCGCAATATGAAAGCTGGGTGCTGCCGTTCGCCATTGTGCTGGTGGTGCCGCTAGGCGTGCTCGCGGCGTTGCTCGGCGTGTCTTTGCGAGGGCTGGACAACAACATCCTCGTGCAGATCGGCCTCATCGTGCTGATCGGGCTTGCCGCCAAAAACGCGATCCTGATCGTCGAATTCGCGCGGCAGGCGCAGGAACGGGGCCTGTCGGTCGCTGAGGCTGCCGTCGAAGCCTGCCGGCTCAGGCTGCGGCCTATCCTGATGACCGCCTTCGCGTTCATCCTCGGTGTCGTGCCGCTGATGATCGCAACCGGCCCGGGTGCAGAAATGCGCCAGTCGCTCGGCACCGCGGTGTTCTCCGGCATGCTCGGCGTCACGTTCGTCGGCCTGTTCCTGACGCCGGTGTTCTACGTCACGCTCAGGTCGCTGTTTTCACGGCGCAAGCCCCGTGCCGACGCGGAGCCCTCGGGGCCGGCCGAGGCGCCATCGGAGGTGGCCGCCGAGTAGGGTTACGAATTCGCCGCGACCGAGCGAACGGCGACGTTTCTTCCTTCCTGTCGAAGGCGAGGTTGGCGATTGTCCGAACTAATGTCGGCCCAACCTCGACGGCTGGTGTCGCTGCCGTTACGACTAGACGCTTGAACCCCCACAACGGTCATTCGCCGAGTCGTTCTCAAACGACTGCATTGGGGCGCCAAGCTGCCGGCGAAATCGGATCTGCTTGTGGGTCGGATCGCCACCCGGCAGGTCAGCTATGCTGACGGACCGTTACGGCTCACTTCTTCGGAAACGGCACGCCCTTGGTGGTGAATCTCTGCCCTCTGCCGATCGGGCGCACGGGGCGCTTGGTGGCGTCGGCCTTGCCGGTGCCGGGCGGCTGGTGGGCGGGCACGAGCTGGTCGGGGCGGGGACCGATAAGGTCGGCGCGGCCCATCTCCTTCAAGGCATCGCGCAGCAGCGGCCAATTGTCGGGGTCATGATAGCGCAGGAATGCCTTGTGCAGCCGGCGCTGCCGCCCGCCGCGAACGGTCACGACCTTGTCGGTCGCGCCGCGCCGCACGCCCTTCAGCGTGTTGACGCCGGTATGGTACATGGCCGTCGCGGTCGCCATGGGTGAAGGCAGGAAGGTCTGCACCTGGTCGGCGCGGTAGCGGTTCTTCTTCAGCCAGAGCGCCAGCTGCAGCATGTCCTCGTCGGTCGTGCCGGGATGGGCGGCGATGAAATACGGAATGAGGTAGTATTTCTTGCCGGCTTCCTTGGCGGCTGCGTCGAACATCTCCTTGAAGCGGTCATAAGTGCCGATGCCGGGCTTCATCATCTTGTCGAGTGGCCCGCGCTCGGTGTGCTCGGGCGCGATCTTGAGGTAGCCGCCGACGTGGTGGGTCACCAGTTCCTTGACATATTCGGGGCTCTTGACGGCGAGGTCGTAACGCACGCCGGAGGCGACCATCACCTTCTTGACGCCCTTGACCTCGCGGACCTTGCGATAAAGCCGGATCAGGTCGTCATGCGAGGTGTTGAGGTTGGGGCAGATATCGGGAAACACGCAGGACGGCAGGCGGCAGGCCGCCTCGATCTTGGGATCCTTGCAGGCCATCCGGTACATGTTGGCGGTCGGCCCGCCGATATCGGAGATCACGCCGGTGAAGCCCGGGGTCTTGTCGCGGATCTTCTCGATCTCGCGCAGGATCGAGCCCTCGGAGCGGTTCTGGATGATGCGGCCTTCATGCTCGGTGATCGAGCAGAAGGTGCAGCCGCCGAAGCAGCCGCGCATCACCGTCACCGAGAACTTGATCATGTCCCAGGCGGGGATTTTTGCATCGCAATAGGACGGGTGCGGCGCGCGCGCATAGGGCAGGTCGTAGACGGCGTCCATCTCCTCGGAGGTTAGCGGGATGGGCGGCGGATTGAGCCACAGGTCGCGGTCGCCATGGCGCTGGACGAGCGGGCGGGCATTGCCGGGATTGGCCTCGCGGTGCAGCACGCGCGAAGCGCGGGCATAGGCATCGCGATTGCCCTCGACCTGCTCGAAGGACGGCAGCCGGATCACGATATCGCCGGGCTTGCGGCTGGCGCCTTCGTCGGCGGAATCGAGATCGTCGGCATGGAGTTCCGTGAAATGCCCGGGCACGCGGCGAAACAGGGCGACGCCCCTGATGCTATCGAGCTGGCGCGGCGTTTCGCCGGCGGCAAGCCGGTTCGCCACCTCGACGACGGCGCGCTCGGCATTGCCGTAGATCAACAGGTCGGCCTTGGCGTCGGCCAGGATCGAGCGGCGCACCTTGTCGGACCAATAATCATAGTGGGCGATGCGGCGCAGCGAGGCTTCGATGCCGCCCAGCACGATAGGCACGTCCTTGTAGGCTTCGCGGCAGCGCTGCGTATAGACGATCGTGCAGCGGTCCGGCCGCTTGCCGCCCTCGCCGCCCGCCGTATAGGCGTCGTCATGGCGCAGCTTGCGATCCGACGTATAGCGATTGACCATGGAATCGAGGTTGCCGCCGGTAACGCCGAAGAACAGCCTCGGCCTGCCCAGCGCCTTGAACGGCTCGGCCGACTGCCAGTCGGGCTGCGAGATGATGCCGACCCGAAAACCCTGGGATTCGAGCAGACGGCCGATGATCGCCATGCCGAAGCTCGGATGATCGACATAGGCATCGCCCGTGACCAGCACGATGTCGCATTCATCCCAGCCGAGCGCCGCCATCTCGGCGCGGCTCATCGGCAGGAACGGCGCAGCCTTCCGGGCATGTGGCTTGCTGCCGGACAACGGAACGATGTTCTTTTGGGCGCTGGCTGTGGTTTCCATCTGCCGACGTATAGGCCGCCGCCAAGGTGAATTCAATTAAGGTCGATCTTGGGCTCCGGAAATGCATTGGGACGATGGAGCGCGCCCGCTTATGGCTTGCGTCGAGCAGGGCCTCAAAACCCGAAAGGCCCGGGCGCCGCAGCAGGAGCGCGTAATTCCACCAAGGGAATGGAGGTCTTGGTTACCACGCCCATCAGCACAACCAGGCCAATTACCACGGGCATTGGAGAAGCTGCTGCCTGCCACCACTGGAGGCAGTCGTGCTCCACCAACTGCGGCAAACTGCAGCATTTTCCACTTTGAGGCGAAATAGTTCTCAACTATGGTCTGCTAGGCTTAAGGCATGGGGGATTGCCGATGGTTCTATCACGCAGGGGTGTCGTGATCGGCGGCCTGGCGCTGGTCGCGGTCGGTGCAACCGGCAATATTGTTCAAGCCGCGACCGCGAAATCCTTTTTCGCCGGCACCTCCATCGACAACAATTTCGTCTATCGAAAGACCAACTTCGCCAAGATAGACAAGAGATGGCATCGCCAGATCGTCAAGTATTTCAGCAGCGAGCCGGTCGGCACCGTCGTGGTCGATACCCGCCACCACTTCCTCTACCTCATCATGGAAAACAAGACCGCCATCCGCTACGGCGTCGGCGTCGGCAAGGAAGGCTTCAAATGGTCGCGCGACGATCGAGCGCCGCGCGCTATGGCCGCAATGGGTCCCGCCGCCCGAAATGCGTAAGCGCAGGCCGGAACTGCCGGACATGATCGCAGGCGGCGCGTCCAACAATCCGCTCGGGCCACGCGCGCTCTATCTGTACCGCGACGGCGCCGACATCGGCTACCGCCTGCACGGTACGCTGGAGCCATGGAGCATCGGCACCGACGCTTCCAGCGGCTGCATCCGCATGTTCCCGGAAGACATAATCGACCTTTACCAGCGGTGCCCGATCGGCACCGCGGTGGAAGTCCTGCCGCACATCGCCGACCAGGCGCCCGCTTCCACCTCTGTCGAATGATGGCGCCTCATGGACCGCATGATTGAAAACACGCGCCGGCTGCTCGCCGCCAGCCTGCTGGTGCTGACCGCATCCTGCTCGACCAGCAACACGCTGGCCCCTTCCACGCCCGACGTCACCAACGCCGAGATTGCCGCCTTCCAGAACGTGCAGCCGGGCAGCGAGGAGGATTTTATCCTTAATGTCGGCCGCCGCACCTATTTCACGAAAGGTTCGGCCGCGCTCGATTCTGTCGCCAAGACCACCCTCGACACCCAGATCGCCTGGTTAGCAAAGTATCCGCGCTGGCTGCTCAAGCTGCAGGGTTTCGCCGACGATCCCGGCGCAAACGAAACGGCGCTGTCGCAGCAGCGTGCCGATGCAGTGATGGGCTACCTCGCCGCCGGCGGCATAGACCGTAGTCGCATGTGGGCCAAGGGTTACGGCAAGGACAGGCTCGTCCGCGACTGTCCCGACACCGCCTGCAGGTCACAGAATCGCCGCGTCGTGTCTAATTTGCGCGATGAGAGGGACGAGCCGTAGAGGGGGACTTGTCTCAGGAGATCGAGCGGCTTTTCAACGCTATTGCCAAGGGCTATGGCGACCCAGCCGTACTGGGGACCTCAACAACGCTGAACGAAGAGCGCAAGAGCGTTTTGGCAGAGTTGGATCGGGTACCCGCTGCGACGGAGTGATCGTGCTGCACCCTGCGGTGCTCGCCCGCTACGAGGGGCAACTGAACCAACTTCGGACCGGGCGTGCCAAGGGCATTGCTTCGTGGCGATTCCGGATGTGCAGGGGCAATGCGTGGCCTGATCGAAACCGTTACGGTGTTTCGAGATTCTCGAAAACCGGCGCGTTGAAGTCGAAATCGCTGGTCGGATGACGGCACTCTTGGGCAACAGCGCCTTCCCCACAGCGTCCAAGGAGTAGGGGGAAGATGGTAGCGGGAGACCGCTACATTGTAAGACCCACTATCGAGGGAGCACACTTCTGCTATCGGCGACGCTCAGTGGCGAACGCAAACGTCGAAGGTCGCCCGGGATAAGATAGTGCCGACCCCGGCACTTTCGAGTGGATCGTCTTGGGTGAAAAACCGGAGCGCCCGAGGTAAGACGCTCCAGGGGCTTGTAGCCACTACGCCCTTGGCCTGCGCTTGGCAGGAGCTTTCTTGGCTGGGGTCGGCTGCGGTTTGCGTCCGAGTCCCGCCGCCTTCGCGAGGGTCGATCTCTGGGCTGCGTAGTTTGGCGCAACCATGGGGTAATCCGGCTTCAGTCCCCATTTTTCGCGATATTCGTCCGGAGTGAGACCGTAGTGTACACTGAGATGTCGTTTCAGCGATTTGAACTTTTTCCCGTCTTCAAGGCAGATGATGTAGTCCGGCGTTACCGACCGTTTCGGATTGATGGCTGGCTCCTGTCTCGGCTGCTCGGCTGCACCCGGCTGGCCAAGGCCTGTCAGTGACGAATGAATCGACGCGATGAGATCTGGCAGCCCCGCAACGGGTAGTGGATTTTGGCTGACATAGGCAGAGACAATATCTGCAGTCAGCCCAACGAGATTGGCCGTTTGGGCTTCGTTTTGATCGCTCAAGTATTCGCTCCTACGATGGGGATACAACTCGTTTCACGTATCTGTCGTATACCGCAATTTTTTGAACGATATCGAGATAAATCCTACCATCGGAAGCTGCGAAATCGCCTCTGACAGAGGCCAAGCTCCCGAAAGCGCTTCTAACCCACTTGGATTCCTGGAAGCTTTCCGGACTTCCCGTCGTGCGCTTCCGGCAGATATGCAGGGTTCTTTGAGAGAAGTGGGTGTGGCTTCTGGAACAGATCGCCGGCAGGCTATGTGGCAACCAAATTCGTGGACCTGCCCGCTTTTGGAATACGATGTCTCTACGCAGGTGCGTTGCTAGCGTTTGCAAATCCGGGTCGCTTCAAACGACCGTTGGCGGAGGTGACGCTTTCCGGGGTGCCGGTCAACTGCAGGATTCTCCGCAATGCGGCTAGCGTGGGCGCTGAGCAAGTTCCACTACAGTCGTTCACCCGAGAAATGGGAGGGGCTATCGCCGCAATTGTAGAATGAGTCGTGTGGGCGTGACGTCGATTGACACGACTCAGCGTACCCTATCCACTTGGGCCTCGATCGTGACCTCGAGGTGACCAGCATCCATGCGGCCGATAGATCCTTACTCGATACAAGGCTAAATCTTAATTACTGCAATAATCCAGTGCTTACAACAATAATACCATACCTAAACTGATATTTACTCGGCCCTACGTTGTAAATTGATAGGCATCGTTCATCTGCCTTATCGCCGTATACTATATTCCTGCAGTAACTATCTCCTTTTATTGACCATGTTCCATCAATACCGCTAACAAGTGTCCTGTTGCCGGTTCCAGAAATATAATATCCCGATAAAATTCGAAATCTATTGACCGCATACCAATATAATACTCCAGAAAATCCGCCAAACATTGAGCCGCTCACTTGCATCCTGTGTCCTAGCAATACGACTTTAATCTCGCCCCCTTTCAGTTTCCTTACCTGAGCGCTAGCGCTGTCTGTCATCACTGAGATGCTGCATAGCATGCAGATATAGGCAATCTTCGCGATACGAGCCATCGACGTCGCCCTTTCCGTAGTGTCCGTTTCGGCAATTTAGCAGACAAAGCCCGCGAGCGCAGCTATTGAAACGTTCCAAGTGTAGCCGCAGGCAAAGGGAGAGCTACGAAGGAAGTCTTTCTAACTGATGGCTCTGCGTGCTTTAGTCTGCAGTGGGCCGAGATGCTCTTCTTGGGTGGAAATCAAAACTGGGGTTGGGCCCATTTGGAAGGGGACGTAGTGCCTCTTCAAAGAGAGTCGGCCGCTTCGAGCCCAGTAGGTGCTTGAGGATCACTAGGGTCCCGTTCGGGTTGCTCAGGCTGTCGATGTATGCAGATGCAATGACTCCCAATCAAATAATTTACAATTGCGTCTGCGAAAAATAGATTGTTATCCACAGATGTGTCGGGAGTGACGGGCTGTAGCTACTGTTTTAGGTTGGTTAACTCTTTATAACTATCATAGATTCAAACATGGGTTATTGAGATGATTCGTTTGACGCTTGCGGCCATTGCCGTGGCATGGCTCTCGTTTGCTTCAACACCTGCCGCGGCGGCGGCGTGCAGAGATGTTAACGATGCCCGCCCGAAAGACTTAGCCGATTTCTGCTCGGCTATGGAGGTCGTCGAAACATATCTTTCGACCTACGCAAGCCAGAATCCGGGGAAAAATCTTCCAACGGAAGCATCGAGGGAGTTAAACGCGTTCATCCCGGCATATCTCAATCGTGCTGGCGAGTATGACAGCGTGGCATTGCTGGTAAATCTTGCGCCCAAGCTGGACGAAATGATTCAGAGTGCCGAGGCGCCGGTGCTGAACGATTCAGAGGTGCGCAGCGCTCTCGGTTCACTTCGTGCGACTCTCAATGACAAACTGTACCAGGTTACGGTTTCGGAGGCTGGCTTGCTCTTGGATCTTGTTCTCAAGATCGCGAAGGAAAAGGCCGCACCAAGTGTAATCCCGAAGGATCCCGGCCTTGTCACCAAAGCCAGGAGCACCATTGACGCCCTAGCAGCGCTAATGCCAGCAGATGACACATACCTTGGGCAGGTGCAGGCTGACGCAGTGGCGCTGATCGGCAAGGTTACCTTGGGCACTCCTGCTCTTATCCAGGACGGCCTGGCCGCAAATCCCAAAGTCGTTCCAGATCTGAAGAAGCTGCGCAGCACGATAGACAAGGTGACCGTCGCGCTTACGCCCCGGATCCACATTTACTATGCGTATTTCGGCGATATTGGCGCCTCGCCGTCTGGGCGCCGCGTTTGCGATGCCACATCGACCATGCGGGGTCGGTGCGAGGCCGGAATGACTTGCAAGCTGCCTGATGCGTTCGAAACGCAGCTATGCGGCTACAATCCCGTCCAGTACGTCGAGGCCCGAGATAGAGGCGCAGTCATTTCTTACGATTGTCAGATCGGGGGGGAGGATTTGTGGACGCGCAATGTCAGGATTCGGCCCGGCAAGCTCATGGAGTCGGATATGCCAAAACCGGTCATTCTTCAAAGCACAGAAATGGAGATCGCATGCGCCCGCACTCCATAAATCGCTCCACGTTAGCTCGTTCTCTAATTTCGGCAGTGTTGTCCCTGCTTTTTGCTGCATCCTGTAGCGTCGTTGAGACGTCGCCGGTCTTCGAGCCAAACGGCTACTACCCCGTTCCCGACCGCAACTGTGAGAGCAGCCTAGGCAGTTATGTGCTGCCCAAGACCAAGCTAGCATTCACGATAAGGCAGAATGTTAACAATCAAGTCAGTGTCCTGCAGCAGATAAAGGAGCTACGGGTACCGGACGATCCTCAACGCTACACCTTCTGCCTCGATTTTCTCGAAAACGGTTTTGCCAATGACAAGGTGCAAGTGCGCCGGACATCGGACTCCGGCACACTTGCGGTTGGTTCGCGGGCCTCGGGTGGCTTTCTTGATCTCGTCGCTTCGCATTCAGTCGACATGACGGGCGTAGTTCTAACCAAGATCATTCGCGCGATCTTCATATACTTGTCTGGAAACGCTGATTTTGTTTCCGGACGGACTGCGGATCTGAGCGATGACAATACTTGGACCACTGTACTCGAACCGACCATCGACCCATTCGACGCGCAGTCCATGGCGCAATGGAACAAGTCAATGCGTCGCTACGGTTTCTGCATCGCGCTTTCAGATTTTACGTTCAACACCGAAACCGTTGAATACGGCAGGTACTGCAGCGACCCTGTCAGCGTAGGCAAGGCAAATCCGCCGCTGAAGCAGGCTCAGATTGCCGCTATCCGCAACGCACCGATCAAGAATGTCCCTGGGATTTACTATCGTCCTCGAGTTGCCTACCCGATCACAATATTCGTCAATCCGGATCCGCTCGGGAGAGGTGAATGGCGGCCCGGTAAGACGGTCTATGTTGAGATGGAGAACATTTCGCCCGTGCTGGCGCTGCGGATCAACAGGGCATTCCTGGCTGTCAAGAAGACAGCCCTCATCTTCGACCAAGGCCGTCTTCGCGATGTCTGCCTGGTAAAAGGCAGCGAGGCGCAAGGTGCTGTGAAGCCGATAGTCGAACTTGTTTCGGACCTCGTCCAGCTTCCATCGGCCACGATTTCTGCCGAGATCGCCCTGCTTCAGAAAAGCCAGTCCGTGTACGCTGCAGAGCAGAAAGTGATCGAAATGCAGAACCGCTTAATCGAGCTGAAGCAAGCTCAGCTCGAGCGCAACGTCGATGCAATAACGAAGCTTGCGACGGAGAATACTGCCAGTGGGCAGGGCGAGTTAGTCTATAGTGACAACGCGTTTCCAAAAGGAACGGAGCCGAAGATTGAAGAGCCGAAGGTTGGTCTCAGCGTGACGCAACTAGATTCGATTTGTGACAAACTCAAAGATAAGAATGGCCCCAAGTTCAGCGCCTATTTCAACGACAGCTTCGCCGATTTTCAGGATAACGAAGAATAGGAGAGCGAAAGATGCACCGGCTCTATGGCGTTGTCCTGGTCGCGCTCCTTGCCATCAGCGGTTGCACTGCGGTGCTTGAGACGCAGAACTACGTGCCTTCACCTGAGACACTCCATCAAGGGTGCATGAGCTCGGCGAATTCCTATTCACTCCCAAAGGGAATCATTGAGCTTCAGGTGGTTGAAAGCGATGGGGCGACCCAGCGATATGATGTTGTTGCGAAGTCAATAAAATGGGTGACCGATCCAGCCTATGGTCCATACTGCCTCGACTACCTTGGATCCGCTTTCGCGGAAGATGCGCTGGGTATCCAGAAAGACAACGCCAGCGAAGCGCTCGTTCGCATAGCCAATCATAGCGTCGACAAATCGAAGGACATAGCGATTTCGTTAATGGAAGCGGCAGGGGATGCTGCGGCGGCCGCCGCAGCTGGTGGTCGCTCCGTAGATCTCGACTCGAAGATTTCGGCAGACGGCAAGACTGCCGTGTATGCCAATTTTGAGCTTGACCCCTTCGACTACAAACAGATGCGAATGATCAACGCTAGCCTCAGGAAGATCGGCTATTGTGTCTTCATTGACGCGCGAGAGAACGTTTTTGCTCCATCGTGGTCGAACGATCTCTGTTCTGAAACGGGATATCCGAGCGCGGCGCCGAACTTCGACTTGAAGGACCCGCTCGGCGCGCAGGCTTTGCCGGATCAGATTGCCTTTTCCAAGCGCGGTATCCTCTACCGCCCTGCGATCGGCTACACCTTAGTCATTATGAGGCGCGATGACCCCACGTCGCACGACTACGCCAGATTCCCATGGTACCAGCAGCGCGCGATTGACCTGCAGCTTCCGAACGGGGCTCCCTTGTTCCTCTTGGAAATCAAGCGTTCCTTCTTCGTCGAGCGAATAACCGACGTCACCTTCGACCATGGGGTGCCGAGCGACATCACCATCGCAAAGAAAAGCGAGTTCAATGCTGTTGCGGATGTGGTTGTACGTGCGGTGCAGATTGCCGTTCAAGTTCCAATGCGGGCTTTGACGATAAGGCTAAACCAAGCGCAAAACGAACAAAAACTGATAGCGGCCAATTCGCAACTAGTTAGGGCGATCGACGAGTATCAACGCGCCAAGCAGACCGTCATAACGCCGAGGACGGCCGTCATGGCTTCCGACGAGGCGCCGTCGGCAGTGCTGGCCACACAGGCTGGCGGCAACCGCAATGCGCTCCAAGTGGACGGGCGTAGCGCGGCCCTTGCCAACTGCATGCTCGACCAGCGCTTCGCCAATGACCCAGACGGATTGGAACTGTGCAAAAGGATTGTGGCGGAGGGACAATAATATGTCCTCGGTGAGGGCAATCGGTTTGGCATTTGCCCTTGCTGTGATGTCTGGCCCGGCTCGGGCAGGAGATCTCATTCTTCACGACTACCTAGCCGTGCAAAAGGGGCAAGCGGAAGATGCCGCGCCACTCAATCCAGAACAAGGGGGCGCTAGTGTGAAGGTGGCCGGAGGCGATCAGGCCGACTGGGCCACAGAGTTCAATTCGCTGGTTAGGATCAATTATCGAACCCCACGCGGGCCAAGTCAGTGCTCCGGCGTTATGATCGGCGACCAGACAGTTCTGACCGCTGGCCACTGCTCCTGTGGCAGCGATTTCGTCTTCACCCTGTCTTCAGGGCTGGCTGACAAACCGACGGAGGAATACAAACTCAATGGCTATGTCCGCCGCTACCCAGGCTTTTCCTGTCAGGCCCCGCTCGACACCCAAAATTCCCGCGATCTGGCCCTGATGTGGCTGAACGATAGGGTACCTGGGCGCGCGCCTCGAATCG
The DNA here is from genome assembly GCF_003997405.1 of Mesorhizobium sp. M2A.F.Ca.ET.042.01.1.1. Lineage (NCBI taxonomy): Bacteria > Pseudomonadati > Pseudomonadota > Alphaproteobacteria > Hyphomicrobiales > Phyllobacteriaceae > Mesorhizobium > Mesorhizobium sp. M2A.F.Ca.ET.042.01.1.1. Next base: position 26,712 of record NZ_RZRX01000003.1, on the reverse strand, counting down.
TTCATATGCTCGATCTAAAGCAGTCGAATGATGTCTCAAAGCTTGCTGTCGTAGGCTTCGGTCGCGATGAGAACGGGGTCGTCCAGGACGAGCCGCGGATCGGCCAGGTGCCGATCTTCTCGTTCTTTTGTTCTTCTGGGATGGCGGCAGGCTCGATATGCCGGCCGTTTCGCGAATTCGCTTTAGCAGTGACACCAGGAGGGGGAGAAAAGAAGGTCGACACCTGCGAGGGTGACAGTGGCGGCCCTGTGTTTGCGTTTCGGCGCAAGACCAGCCAGGAAGTTGACGGCGAAGCGCGTGTCGTATTGGAAGACATACTGGTGGGTATAACTTCTCGCGCCATGGCTGGTACCCGGAATATTCCTGGACTCAATTGTGGCGGTGGCGGCATCTACACCGCCGTAGGGAACTCCGACATAGTGAACTGGCTGTTGCGCGAGGGGGTTCCGGCCAAGCTTGTGACGCAAACAGATTTGCTTGAAGAATCTCAACCGCAATAAGCATTGGCCTAGCTCGTTCACGGTGCGAGAAATGATTTCAGGTGCAGTGCGGCCTCCTGGGAGTCCTTTGGATCTGCCGTTCGATTTGCAACATAGCAAACGGGAGTCTTGTTGAGGTCAAGTTTGAAGTCACTGAGCCCTCCAACCATCAGTCCGATTACCTTGCCTGTGCTGGAGTCAAAGACAGGCGCCCCGGAGTCACCGTGATAATTGTCGCCGCCAACGAAGAATTGGCCAAATTTCCCGATCGTCGTGATATGGGATTCCTCGGCATCTATACTTAACGGCATGCCTACCGGATAGCCTGCGACCGTAAGTTTAAGCAGTGCCAAAGACATGTCCAGTTTACGATCGTCGGTCTCAAACGGCACGGCCACATCGGGCGGCACCTTTTTTTCAAGATCAAGTTCGATCAGGTCGGAGTTAGCAACGAGATCGCTAGTGTTCGCCTGTTTGAAAAAGTACACATTCTGCGCGGGAAAGTCGGTTCGCGCAGGGCTCTCCAAGCTATCACGCGCCTGGAAACCAAACACGACTGCATATTGCTCGGTCTTAACATTTATCAGTGAAGGGTTGTCCTCCGCGTCCGACGGTATAGCCTGGTCTTTGCTATGCAGGCAGTGGCGTGCCGTCACAAGACGTGTGTTTGACCCAAGGAGGAAAGCGGTACACACTCTGCCCTCTAGGCGCGGGCTGGCGCGATACCGGTACATAAAGCTTTGCTCGTCCTGGCAAGGGAGGTAGCGGACACCGCCGAAAGGAAGTGCAACGCTAGTGGTAGCCAATGTCCAACCCGATGCCGTCGGCTTTAGTTGGTCCCGTTGCACGACGACGCCTACCCCTGGAAGCAAACCGGTTTTGTCGACAATGTACGGCAGCCTTCTGGGAAAGGCCTCTCCGGCTCCGCCTCCGACAAAGATCGGCTTCCCAGGGTAGTTCGGTTGGGTGAAATACCCAGCGCCGTGCTGCGAGTCATCGTTGACAACGTGCTCGACATAGCCAGGCATCGTCTTGAGCAGACTCTGAGCGCGCTCGAAGAATTGCCGATCCTGACTAATCGCGAGCCCTGGTGTAATTTTAGAATCGTAGTCGTGCAGAAGCCGCCCGTAGATCCTTTGCATGGATGAATTCTCCCAGGCATTGGCCTTGATCCTGAGCTTGGCTGTCTCAGCGAGTTTGGCGACGACATCGTCGTTTTCCCGAATGGCCTTGGAGTAAGGGGCAACAAAAAAGTCACTGCCATCATTCGCACCGAGTCCGGTTGTGTCGATGACATCAACAAATCGCTTCTGCAGAGCCATTGGAACGACCGCATCGTGACTCCGAGCAAGCTTTTCGGCCTCAAGGCGAAAAGCCTCGAATCGCTTCGCAATATCACCATCATTCAAATTGAGGCCGGTAGGGTTCTGCTTGTACGGTGTAGTCCCTGGTCCGGATTCTTGAGCATTCGTAGCACCATACGCCAATATGCTCGCACTGAAGATCAAAATCGGCGCATAAGAGCGAAAGTTCCTGAAGGACATTGCTACACACCCGTATGGTTGAAAATATTCCAAATATCCGGTATTATTTCATTGCGGCTCGTTTCGGACAAGTCAAGTGGCGTTGTTTTTTGTTGTGACCGAGGCTTGGGTAACCACGCAAGTTAAGCGAAACCCGCTGACCGTAAGGTCTTCGATAGTGGCCACTCACGATTGATAGTCGCGCTCTAACGGCATGGAGGAGGCATGGCAGATCTACCGCAGGCAACCGTTATAGAATGGAGTGAATTGTCGCAGTTGGCCGTCGTTCCAGCGCAGGCTCGGGTTGCTGCTGTTACCAAAGCCCCTGATGGCCGGTCTGTATCGATTTTGATGGAAGGTCTTGATGCACGTTGCGAGGGAAAGAGCCAGAAATCTGCAACAGCGGTTTTAGTGGCATCAATTGACGCGAAGATTCCAGCTGGCTTGACCTGGACTGCAACTAGGGCAGACTTTAGAGGCCAATTGGTACTGACCAATGGCGGACGAGCAACTGTCCAACTTGGACTAGCTCGAGGCTTCGATAGCCAAACTGTGGTCTCACCACTTGAAGGTGGGGAAGACAGCCTCCAATTCGTCAGGACCATCTACAGCCCCGCCGAAATCTGGCCGCAGGTCGGGGAAACGGACGATGTGTTTTACGCGCCGCTGACCGTTACCATCCAGCTTACGCTCGCTTGTCCGGGAGATCCCAGCGCCGGCCTCGCTGCACTAGACTCTGTAGACGTTGAGCTTTGGGTTCGATGATTGCTACTTAGATAAAACAGAGTCGCAGTTCGGTCGTCTGGGTGCAGACGACGATCGGCTATATGGGCGAGTCGTAGGATTGCAACATCGTCGGACCGCTGCCTTCATTCAGGGGTAACTTGCCATAATCACCGGTTCGAGTCAGCGGCCCGTTTCGTTGCCTCTGTTCGGATGCATCGACCATGTGAGCGCCTTGAAGGCGCGGCTTAGCCCGCCTTTTAAGTCAAGCGCTTGTTTCGATCGCTTGCGGTTGCCGACCGTAGCACTCGACTTGGCGAACAAACCTTTCGATCCTCTTGGCAGAGCCGCAAGCTGTCCGATCAGATGGCGGATCTTGGCCAAGCCGTATTTCGTCTAAGAGGACCATTGCTCCCGCCGCCGTCGACCTTATCGGATGTCGAGTCGCTCGAAGGGGGGCGTCAAAGCGGCGCTACACTTCGTTCCAGTGCTGAGGGGAATTACCCACGGCGAGTTTGCGGTCTCAAAGCCGGTCCCCGCAACCAATTTTATCATAAATCAATAACCGTCCCGGTCTAACCCGGGGCGGTTTTTGTGTTCCGGTCAACGCTGTGCCAAGGGATCCCGGCGGCAATGCGGTAGCCATAAGAGCGTGGACCCGTGACATTGCCCGTACGACACTCTTAATTAAAGTTTCGTTCTGCCGATCGCTGCGTTGCGTACTGTCATCCAGGGATGACCGCAGGCGACGCGCCGATTAACGCCAGGCGCTGCCATCGGGGTCCCAACGTCCGCGCGCGCCTTCTGGGACGCTTAGGCTGGCGATGATCGGTCCGAAAAAGTGTCGAAGCTCACCCAGCAGCTGTGAGAAAGGGGGCGGCTCCATCACAGGCGGCGTGCGGCGCAGAAAGCCTTTCCAGAGGCCTTGCTCCGCAATCGCTGCGAAGGGTTTGGTCAAGCCCACAGGCATCGCCGTCGGAATGGCTGTCCCGCGGCGTTGCAGCGTTCCGCCGACTGCCTCCACGACGTTGGCCATCTCAAACGAAAATATGCGCGTGGCTACCCAGATGTCATGGAAATCCTTGACGCGGCCGTTGGTCTGCCCGAAGCGGATCATTGCCTCGAACTTCTCGGCGATCACTGTCTCGGGCGGGTACATGAGGATGCTGGCTTCCGGAAGGTCCGGCAGGAGGGACGGAAAGATTTCTCGCTTCGGTGGCGGGTAGACGTGATCGCCAAAACCGATGTCGACCTGCACGGGGATGATCGCGCCAGCCAAGGCCGCCTTCAGAGTCAGCCGAGCGCCTTGATACTCGTCGTCTTCGCGGACCGGCTCGACCTTCAGCGTAGCTGGGTCGAACTGGATGCCGTCCTCTGGCAAGGCAATCTGGCAAATGTGTTTGAACAACGCCATCAGGGCGTCGGGGGCGGGATCGCCGAAGCCGAGCAGGTCGAGATCGCCGGTAGGCCGAAGGGCGTGCCTGGGCCAGGTAACGAACAGCATGGCGCCTTTCAGGACATAGCTCTCGGCCGCGTCGGTGTGACTTAGACGGAAAAGCAAACGTTCAATGGCGTATCGCGTCAGGACCCGCTGGAAATCGTCACCGTTTGCTTTCGCGTGGGCGAACAGCCTCGCGCGGATCGACGCGGCTGGATCCTTGATGACTTTGTCCTTCATTGCATCGCCTTGATGAATGGCTCCATTCGACTGGTCACACGGTCGATGGCGGCATACTTTATTAGCTCGCTAACGGTCGTCTTCCGCTGCTTCAGGGCGTCGCGCAGGGCCTCGATCGCCACGTCCTCGCCTACGTGCCGGCGATGCTTGAAACAGTCGGCGACGGTCTTGGCGATGCCGTAGATCGGCACCGGCACCCCTTCGATCATCACTAGCTCAATCGCCGCCGTCAGGGCTTCCCCAGTTGCTCGGACGATTTCAATCTTAAGGTTCCTCGTGTTTGGCGCCCGGCCCTTGTAGGGGATTGTCATCCAGACCGCATGTGGCAGCTGGGTCGTCAGCTCATGGTGACGGAGCGCACTGATAAGGCTGATGACGCCATTCGGGACCAGGCGCGCCGCTTCCGCCAAATTGTGCTCGATATGCTCCCCAACGTGGGCGGAATCCTGATAGAGTCCGCGGCCTAGACGAACTAGGACTCCGGTGTCAGTCAGGCGTTTGAGGTAGATCAGCGGAATACCGGCAGCCTTGAAGTCTCGCGCTCGAGCTATGCCTCGAGCACGGACCAGATCAAGGGCGCGTTCGCGATAACCCATATGACGACCAGCCATAATGTTACCTATTGTCGGCATAAATCGGTTATTGTCAACAAAAGGTAACGGTTGAGATTTTCTTTGTGATGTCATATATTTCATATGACCATGAGAAACTCCAGCCCGCCCACGGAACTTACGCCCAAGCATGTTCGGGCCGCGCGCGCCCTCTTGGCCTGGTCGCAGCAGGATCTCGCGAAGGCGGCGGGCGTGGGAACATCGACCATCGCCGATTTCGAGCGCGGCTCCCGCACACCAGTCGCCAACAACGCTCAGGCTATCCGCACCGCACTGGAGAACGCGGGCATCAGTTTCCTGCCCATGGGCGCTGTCATCGGTCCGGCGGTGCCCTCCACCGCTGGCGGCGCGGTGACAGGCACTCCGGTTCGCTGGGTCAGTGCGCAAGACCTTTCGGAATGGGCTGACCGCACAGACGGTGCGACGAGCCTGCCCGCGCTGCTCGCCAAACTGGTCCAGGCTGCGCTCGACCCCAACATCGAACTGCGTTTCCCCTCCGACGAAGGCGTTCGTCACTCGGGATGGGACGGTGTTACGATCGCCGTCAACAGCAACGCTTATATACCGAAAGGGCACGCGGGTTGGGAACTCAGCGTCCAGCGGCGCAACATCCAGCAGAAGGCGACTGAGGACTACGAGAAGCGGACGGCCGCACCGGGCCCCCTCGATCCCACTACCTCCGCCTATATTTTTGTCACGCTACGGCATTGGCCGCAGAAGGACGCATGGGCCAAGTCCCGTCAGGCAACTGGTCCTTGGCGGGAGGTACGCGTCTATGACGCAAATGACCTGGTGCATTGGATCGAGCAGCATCCGGCAGTTGGCCTCTGGATCGCGTCACGTCTCAACAAGCGGCCGCCCGGAACGCGGGAACTCGATGAGCTATGGCAGGAATGGTCGCTCGCTACCGAGTGGCGGCTGACCGAGGACCTCGTGCTTGCCGACCGGAGCGAGGATTCGGCCGAGGTCCTGCGCTGGCTGCGTGGCGAACCGTCCGTCCTTTCCCTCCAGGCGACTACGACCGAAGAGGTGGCGGCGTTCTTTCACGCTGTGCTGAGCGAACTGCCGGACGATCTCGCGGCGGCCTATCGTGCCCGCACGCTGGTGGTGACGACAGCCGAGACGGCCCGCTCCCTTGGCAATGCCAGGGGACCGCTGATCCTCATTCTCACCGAGCCTGACTCGGGTCTTGCCCGCTCCCTCGCCAAGCGGGGTCATTTCGTGCTCCAAGCTTATGATGAGCGCCTGATCGGACGCGGCGAGGTCCGAGCCTTGGCGCGCCCATCGCGGGAGGGCATCGCCACCGCCCTCCATGCGGCGGGCATCGGTGAACCGCGCGCGCAGGCGCTGGCTCGCGATAGCGCGCGAAATCTAGCCGTCCTGCGTCGGCTAATCCCTGGCGCTCCCGGGCGTCTTCCCTGGTGGGCGGAAGCGACTCCGCCGAAGGCGCTGTTGGCGGCGCTGCTCGCCGGCGGCTGGGTCGAGACCTCGGAGGGTGACCGAGCGCGACTGGCCGAACTTGCAGAACAGCCCTACGACAACGTCATCGCCGACCTTGCGACTTTTGTGGGCGCATTCGACAGTCCGCTGCAGAAGGTCGGTGAAGCGTGGCGGATGGCCTCGCCGTCCGACGCCTGGATCCTGCTGGCCCACTACCTGACGCCCGGCGATCTCAGCCGCTTCGAGAACGTCGCTCAGGCGGTCCTGGGAGCGCCAGATCCTCGTTTTGATATGGAGCCAGACGACCGCTGGATGGCCGACATCCACGGCGTTCGTCCGAGCCATTCAGGCCTGCTGCGACATGGCGTGGGCCAAGTGCTGATCCTGCTGGCACTTTGGGGAGGCAAGATCCGCACCGCCGCAGACGCACCGAGACGCGCGGACGCAATCGTCGCGCGCCTGCTCCGCGGCGCCGATGCCCGGCGCTGGTGGTCACTGTCTGGCGACTTTCGGCTGCTCGCCGAGGCTTCGCCCGATGCATTCCTTAGGGCCATCGAAGACAGTCTCGACCACAACGATCCGCCGATCGGCGCTCTGTTCGGGCACGACGGCGGTGGCACCTTCGGTACCGAGCACCTGTCCGATCTGATGTGGGCGCTGGAATCCCTTGCATGGTCACCCGATTGGATGCCGCGCGTGACTCATGCCCTGGCACGTCTCGACGCGATAGACGTCAAGCCGCGCAAATACATCAACGGACCGATGAACAGCCTGAAGGAGATTCACCTGCTCTGGAGCCCGCAGACCTATGCCACGCAAGAGCAGCGTATTCGCGCGCTCGACCTGATCCGCAAGCACGAGCCGGCGACAGCGTGGAAACTGATGCTCGGCGTGCTGCCGAGCGGTCACGACATCTCAAGCCCGTCGCCCCAGCCGCGCTGGCGCGATTTCAGCATCGACAAGCCGGAAATGGTGACATGGAACCTGATCGGGCAGGGTGCAGCAAGTATCCGCGAACGGCTGATCGCAGACGTTGGCATCGACCCTCAGAGATGGTCGGCAATGCTGGATCGGCTTGGCGACCTTTCGCAGGGCCTGGAACACGTGCTTCAGGCGCTGGAGGCGGCCGAACCCAAAGTCACGAGCAGCCCCGATCGCACCATCTTTTGGGAAAAGCTTCGTGGTGTTCTGCACCACCATCGACAGTTTCCCGACGCACAATGGTCATTGTCGGAAGAAGTGCTGGTAAGACTGGAAGCGATCTACGAGCGCTTTGCACCCAGCGACCCACTGGCTCTGGTGGCTTGGCTGTTCGACAACTCTGTTGCTTTGCCCAAACCGGTCGGCGAAGGGTGGGAAGCCGAGGAGCGTGAGGTGGAGGTTGCGCGCCAGGCGGCCGCCGCAACCCTTTTCAAGAAGAAGGGGATTCCGGCGATCCTCGGCCTGGCTCGACTGGTAGAAAGCGCTGCCTACGTCGGCAAGGCACTCTACGACAGCGGCATCAAGGCCGCCGACCTGGATGCCATGATCGAAGCGGCTGCCAGAAGCGACGATCCGCGCGAACGTCACGTTGCCCATGGCCTCATCATCTCTGCGTTCCGGGACCGCAACGAGGCGTGGGCTGAGGCCCTGATCGCTCGGGTGCAAACGGACGCCTGGGGCCAGGACGCTCTGATGACGGTCCTGCGCGCCCTGCCGAGCGGCCGATGGACCTGGGACCAGGTCGCGTCGATCGGAGGCGAGACGCTGGCTACCTACTGGCGCAGCGCACGGGTCTTTTGGATAGACGGAGACAGCGAAGCCATCGTCTACGCCGTACGCCAACTGATCGACGTGGGTCGTGCCAGTCACGCTCTGATGCTCGTAGGCCGCCGCGATAAGTCGGTCCACCTTCCATCCGCCCTGCTGCTTGAGGTGCTCGAGCAAGCGGCGCGCCAACCGCCGGAGAACCAGGCGGACGGCAACGAGGCTACCATGTTCCAGCACTATGTCGCCGAGACGTTGACGGAGTTGGACACCCGTGACGATGTCGATCGCGATGCTCTGGCGATGCTGGAATGGAATTACCTGCGCGTCCTTGAGCACTCGCGCCGCCCCGCGAAGGTGCTGTTGTCGGTTCTTTCGGAGCAGCCAAAGCTTTTTATCGAAATGCTAAGCGCCGTTTTCAGGCCGAGCGCCGAAAGCGGAATCGAAGAGCCCGAGCCATCCAATCCCGAACAGGCGCGCGCGGTTGCCAGCCAGGCCTACCGGCTATTCGAACTCTGGGACCACATCCCTGGTCGGCGCGAAGGCAGCAGCATAGACGGCGAGGCGCTGGAAGCATGGATCAAGGAGGCGCGCGCGCTGGCCAATTCGGTCGGCCGTCTCGAGATCGCCGATAGCAAGATCGGCCAGATGCTCTCGTCTTCACCTCAGGGCAGGGATGGCAACTGGCCCGCGGAGCCCGTGCGCGACGTTCTCGACCTTTTTCGGAGCAAATCCATGCTGGAGGGGTTTCGCGTTGGCAAGGCAAACCGGCGTGGCGTGACAACTCGCATGCCAGGCGATGGCGGCATGCTGGAGCGGAACGAGGCGACGAAATACCGAGACTGGGCGAAGGCCATCGCCTTCGAGCATCCTTACACAGCCAAGGCACTGAACGAGCTCGCCGACAGCTATGACTGGCAGGCCAAGCGCGAGGACGAGGATGCCGAGCGGCACGACTGGTCCTATTGAATCTGCTAAACGACGGAAGATGGTCTGATCCTGGCGAGTTGCCGGTTCGCTTCTGGCCGCCCTCGAACGGTTCTGCAACGAGGGGTCGACCGGGTTTCTTGGAAGCTTTTCGAAGCATCTCGTGCCGACAGCTGAATTGAGGGCATGTGCGAAGAAGGTCGGAATGCATAAATCATCTACAGGGGTAACGCGCCTCTAAAGGTAAGTGCTTTATTGATCTCCATTGCCGAGGGCTCGCTCTCTTAAAGGTCGTGGTAGTAGAAGATGCATGGCCCGCAGATTGAAGCCGCTTGGCCCCACGCAGCAATTCAATCGTCTCACCGAGATGGGAGGGGCTAACAAGCTAGGATTTTTCCTAAGATCAATGTTACTTTTTCTTTGAATCTCAAGCTGAGAGTTTTCCGTATGCGTGGTCCGGAGCTTTCAAATATCACAATCGTGATATTGGCTTTTTTCATAATTTCTGTTGCGGTGGCGCAAGCACAAGAAAGTGACGCCAAACAGGTTTGTCCCCATAAACCGGGTTGGGCGCCAACCGAGGAAGAGTTAAATGGGCTTATAAGTGTGTCTGCCCAGCTAGGTATGGGGCCGAACCTTTGTAACGTCAACTTGGTTGATGCCAATCTCAGCAATGTCAAGCTAGCTGGAGCCAATTTTAGCAATGCTTTTCTAGGCCGCTCCAACTTACGCGGCGCTGATCTGACCAGCGCCAACCTTACGGACGCCACCTTGGGCCCCTCCGACCTGACAGATGCCAATCTGGCCCGCGCCAACCTGGCAGGTGCAAGGCTAACGGGCGCTAACCTGGCCGGCGCTACCCTTAAAGAAGCCAATCTGACCCGCGCAGACGTAGCGGTTGCGAGCTTGACCAAGGCCGACCTGAGCCGTGCCAATCTGACCGGAGCTAACCTGGCAGCCGCCGTCCTGAACCTCGCCAAACTGACCGGAGCCACTCTGACCCGCACCAACATGAGTCTCACCGACCTAACTGGCACTGATCTGATCGCCACCAACCTCGCAGGTGCCGACCTGAGTCGCGCCAAACTGACCGGAGCCAACCTGACAGGAGCGGACCTCTCCGGCGTAGATTTGACAAGCGCCAAAATGGCGGGCGCCTACCTGACCGATGCAAATTTAGCCAAGGCCACATTGGCCAAAGCTGAATTGACCAATGCAGAGCTGACCGGTGCTAACCTGACCGGGGCTACTCTTGTTGGAGCCGACTTGAGTCACGCAAAACTAATTCGCGCTGAACTGTCAGATGCCTCCCTGACGGGAGCCAACCTCTTTGGCGCAGACTTGACCAGCGCCAATCTTTCCGGCGCCGATCTGTCTGATGCAAACTTGACAGGAGCGGCGCTACTCCACGTCAATCTGAAAGGTGCCGGGCTTGCATATGCAACGTTGTCAGATTCGATTTATGCTCCTGCCTCAGCGCCGCCAGACGCATACGTGGCAGGCATCCGAGGCCTCGAATCCTTGGCATATCCGAAAGGCGAGGAAATTGGCCTCGTACAGCTTCGAGAATTACTACAGAAAGCGGGACTTCGCGAGGGGGAGCGCCAAGTCACCTATGCCATCGAAAGCGGCAAAACGAAGCACGCCCTTCAAGATTGGCGGATAGACCGACAAGGCGCTATTGAGGGTCTGTTCCGGCTTGTTGCGTTTGACTGGACCACCGCCTATGGCCTTCATCCTAGCCGGGCTTTGAGTCTTCTCCTTGGGTTTTGGCTCCTTTCAATTCCTGTCTATTGGTGGTCAATCAGGGATCGTTCTCGTGCGATGGACGACCGCGCGGGGATCTACCGCATCTGGCCGAAAGAACGCATCGAGGTTCACAATAGCCACCCAGGTTTGATTGCTGATATAAAGATTGAACGCCTTCGCGGTGGTAAGTTAGACGCACTCGGATGGGCTATGTGGTACTCGCTTCTCTCAGCCTTCCATCTCGGCTTCCGCGAATTCAATGTCGGCAATTGGATAAGTCGTTTGCACCCACGCCAGTTTGCGCTCGAGGCCACAGGCTGGGTTCGCACTATGTCTGGCTGTCAATCGCTCCTTAGCCTTTACCTGCTGGCCATCTGGGTATTGACCTACTTTGGCCGACCATTTCCGTGATGGACGGGTCAGATAGATTAATATAATCAGCTATTTACGGGATTCTGTAGGTGAAATTGCACACGAAAGTTCTACTTCCCCTTCTTTTTTGTTCCCACGACACAGCAGCCGACAGCCCATTGGACGCTCTTTGTGCCGACGGAGGTGACCCGATCCAACGCGGGTGTTTGCCGGACTGTTCGTGAATCAATCTGTTTGCCGCGATATTCGAGCGGCGAGGCCTTCTCTAGTAATTCTTTAATGAAGAAGGGCATGAAGTGAGTTCATTAATCTGCTTTCTTGTAATGTTCGGCGTGTTAATCGTGTATTTTTTCTTCTGAAGATTCAATATAGATATCTGCCCGGGTTTGTTCGTGGATTTAGTCCCAATGTACTTGATGTCAATACCCGCCCTCATCAGCGAGAGTGCGACCTTTTTTAGATCTGAAATGCGCGTATTTGGTCCGCAGATCAAGGCGTTTGACAAAGCTCTCGCGTGTTCTGGGCCGACGTAATCAAGTTTAGTGTACTCGATCGAGTTCTTTTCAAGGGCGTCAATCACTCTTTTTCGATCCGCCGGCTTTTCATAGTAGGCGACTAGCTTGTCACCGGTATCTGGTCTTGCATCCTCTACCGCAGGTTGGCGACTCGCAGCTTCGGAGGAAGCGGTGTCACCGTACGTCGTTGTAGAAACAAACGGAGGGTCTTCTCCGACATAAGTGAGCACGACAGTGGGCTTTTCCTTCTTGATGTATTTTTCCTTGCCTAGCGTCCATGTCAGAACCCACTTGTTGTCCAAGATGGGTATTGCCTCGGTTTTAGGCAGCTTTGACGTCTGTGCGATGACGGCATTCACCTGGCCTTCCACCGACTGCGGGTCAACCCGACTCCACTTCCCTATGTAGTTGTCTGGGTCAAACTCGCTGGTATCGAACCTTGGCTCCCCCGTTGTTTCATCGGTTAGGATCTTCCCCTCTGCATCGCGCGCCCATGTTGTTTTCGTCAAGCAGTCGATGTCGCGAGCCGAGATACATTGCACGGACTCATATGCGTCTTGGGCCTCTGGAGAATAGGCCTTCAGCTTGTCAGTGCCGGCTTGGACGACTACTGCACCCGCAGACTTCAGGAAGCCGTCTCTGATCGCTTGCTCGTCACCGCCGGCAGCCGCAACTGCCACCCCGCCGGCGGCGCCGGCCATGGCGGCCTTCTTAATGATCTCTCCTGTTGTGCCTGCCGGCATCTGCCCAATTGACGAGCCAGTCTGCGAGGTTACGGCAGCCAACAGTCCGGCGCGGATTGCCATGTCAGCGTTACCGGTTTGGCGATATGTCGACCACGCGGCGTATGCGGCAGCCCCGGCAGGTCCGCCATATGTGGCTGCTGCTGTGGCGGCAGCCGCGTTGATTACCTTGCTTTCCTGGGTTGCTTTTGCAAAGTTCTCTTCGTCGGACTTGAGTGGCTCCGTTCCAAGCCCCCACATAGCGTCGACAACTTTTCCGTCTCTCAATCGCTTAGCTGCATTGTTTGCAGCATCTACTTCAGCCTTGGCTTGATTTTCCACAAAATGCTCGACCGCCTTGCCGGCATCAATGGCATCATCAAAACTTCGCTTTCCCTGATCACCGACATCGCGCCACCCCTTCACATAGGTCGCTGCTGCGTCGCCTGCGGCCTTGTAGGTGGTGCTGATCGTATCCTCACCAGCCTTCTGAATCGTGGCGAACGCGTCACCGTTGGCTTTCTGCAAAGTCCGGACCGTGTCGCCGGCCGCTTTCTTTATGGTCGTCAGCGTATCGCCGCCGAGCTGCTGGACTGTGCGCGACGCGTCGGCGCCGAGCTCGTCGACTTTTTTTTGAATAGGCGGCGGCAACGGCAGTGGCGTCACGGGAACTACCGAGCCAGGCTTCGTGGTGCCGGGGATGGGGACCGGGATAACGCAGCCTATTCGCCTCACACACATGCAGGCGCCGAAGACGCATTGTTCGTCGTTACACTCTGGGCAACTAGCAGCGGCTGGTGTTGCGAGCAGCACCGGTAGGAGAGTGACCAACACGATCCAAAAGCGGCAAGTAGACCACATAAGCGATCTCCTTATTTACCACCTGCACTTGATCAAGCGTTTTCACTGCTTTTACAGTCCATAGTGTACTGAAACGCATCTAAGCGCAATAGATACGCAGGTGAAAATAACGGAAGCTGAGGCGCTGGCTCGGCATACGGGCCTAATTTGCAGTGGGAGGCAATATGCAAATGTTGCAGGTTGTCTACTCTAGTCCCAGTGCCAGAAGCATTGACCATTCAGTGCAATAAAACCGATTTGGTGGTAGACGCCTCCATTGACGGCTGGGACCATATCCAGCTCCACCGCCGGGTTTGATCGGGCACCGCAAGCAGTGTCCACGTGTTAGGCTGGGGGTTGGTTTCGGTTCGATATAGATGTTGGGTAGCGCCAACTAATGTCCGAAATCGGCCGCGTACAGACGTAGAGCCAGCCGCCTTGTGACCTCAAGAACGGTTATCTGAGCTGTCAATTGAGGCGGCTGAGGCATCGGTTGCCCCGGCACTATCGTCCGCGTAAACTCTGGGTCTGAGATTTGACTGTCGGCCATTCATCTTGGCTTGCGCCAGAATTCTCACAAAGGTCTCTCCAGTCCTTTGCGCCAACGTCCTTCAAGATTACTGATCTGGCGAGGGCGTTTTCGGTTGGACCAAAAAAACAGATATCGAATTTTCAGGTATTTTTTAAAAGCAAGAGCGCAGGAAGGCTTGCAGTTGCCAATCCAAGTATCGCCGTGATGAGCTCAAACGCATGAGTTGCTAGATCAATCATAGGGTTATTCTAAGCGATTAGCCGGAATGACGCAAGGCCATACCGTCTGGCGCGCATCGGCCGCTCGCTCTGAATGGCCTGAGTTCAGAGGCGTGATGCCAAATGACAGGTAGTTCGTAGCCGACTAGAGTGCCGGGCGGGCTCTCGGGAATCTGCCATGATCGTCGACCAGAAGCATCCCATCTCTTGGTCACTCGTCAAGCGCGGCGCAGATGGCCGGAAAGTGATGACGGATACCGCAATCACAAAACCATTCCTCTATCACATGTTGGAATGGCGTTACGCCAAGCTGACTTTCGAAACTAACAAACTGCGGCTCTCGCCCGTTCGATGTTGGCAGGACCCCTATGAGCGGTGGTGGTGCGATCGTCTGTTCAATCGCCCCGGTCCCTTGTCGGGATTTCAATCGTACGGCTCGTGTTGGACCACGGGTGCACATGACGAACCGCGTTGGCGGATGGCAGGCTTTGGTCCCGACAAGGAAACTCCTATTGTCCGAATCCGCTGTCGGGTGGACGTGATGGTGAACGCGGCAAAGAGCCTCATCGAGAACAGCGCCGGTTCCGCTTTTCTAGGCCGCGTCCAGTATCGTGGCGAGAGAACTCTCGTTCGTCTGGCTCAGTCGGTCGCAGAAGGATCGAAGAAAGAAGTTACCCGGATGGCCGCGACCATGCTGTTGCACAAGCGGCGTGCCTTCAAGTTCGAAGACGAAGTGAGACTCCTTTGGCTGGACAAGCAGGCCCTGAGAGAGGGTGTCTATATCGACATCGAGGCGAAGACGTTCATCAATCAAGTGATGATTACACCTCACGCAAGCCCGGCTGAAACGGCGAACATCAAACGGGAGATGAAGGCTTTTGGCGTACCTTGCTTCGCGTCTGGTGTGTTGAAGTCGCCGCGTTAGCTCGGTCTGCGAATCCTTGTGCCTCACGCAGTTCGTTCCCATTTATGTTGGGTCGAAACCGGGATTTTAACGCATGGGCGGACGCTATGGTGAGGTACGCGGAAGTTCGAAGATTGAGACCTACCTCGAATATGTCCATCAGGTCGAACGATCCGACATGCTCCCACACAATAACCCAGACCCGCGCTACAAGAAGCAGTGTAAGCGAGAGATGGTTCAAGACCCTGAAACCGGGGAGTGGGTCTTAGCCTTCCACCAGCATACCTAGTTGGTGATTTGATTCCCCGGAGTTAGGTGGCTGCTTTGCAAGCAATTTTGAAGTGGCCGCCGGATCGGAGCAAAGAAGCGTGCGGCGTGTGAGTTGAGGCCGCACAAAGGCACGCTTCGGGTGGACGAGTAGGAATTGATGCGAAGACTTTCGACCCTAAATCTCGGCATTGGCACCCATGCTGCCACAGTGCCGCCGATCTGGTCGGGGCAAGCTTCCATGTCGTCGCTCCCCGTTCGGGCGAAGAACCCGCTCGGGCTCTGGTCCTAAGCATTGGCCTCCGGTCGGGCCTGCATTGGCTGGGTAATGCAGGTCTGCCCGATTTGTCGGTCGGAGCCGGCGAAGAGCAGGGCTTTGCGACCGATGGCTATGCCGCTTAGCGCTCGCTCGGCGGCATTGTTGGGCAGGCGGATCAGGCCATCATCGAGGAGGCTGGTGAAGGCGGATAGTGTTCCAACTGCTTGCTAATGCCATGGCGGCCGTTGGCAAAGCCGGTATGGCGCCGTAGCTCTCGTGTGGCCGTCTGCCTGGATCTTCGCTACGGGTCGATGCAACGGTGATTTTCGATTCAAGCGGTTACCTATGCCCCAAGATCTATTGCCTCGAATTTTTCAGGCAGACATCCATCGTTTCTACACGCGCGTCATGCTGCCTGCGCTGGACAATCTGCCACTACGTAGCGGCGTAAAGACCAGCGGGTCTGCGGCATCCATGGCGGAGTTTCTCGAACATGCCCAAGTACACACGTCAAACATGCTCGCTTTCGAAGCGCGACGCTGCTTCGCGCTCACACTTGACGGCCTCTTTGAGCGCCAACTCCGGATTTGGGCAAGGGTGCATGTCCCGGACGATCGGCGTCCCGGTATTGCCGCCGTGGAAGTCAATAAACTTGTCCGAGACGTGGGTTTGCGTCATGGCCTCGATCTGGAAACAGGGCAGGTGAGGGCGACAATCGAGGAATTGCATCTGTTAGGAAACGCCGTGCGGCATGGCGACGGAGGCTCTCTGACCAAGTTGCGTGACCGTGCTCCTCATCTTTGGCACTATGCGGACAGCGCCGTCGCTGCAAAGTCGGAAGAGCATGCCATTCTCAGCGAAGGCATTCAGCTCTCCGACAGCGGCCTCACGCGTTACGTGCGCGCTCTAACGCGGTTTTGGGGATTGGCTGACCGGGAGCCGGGCGCCGTGGTCGACGTGCCGTATTGATGGCGGGCTTGAAAGTTAGGTGGTCGCCGCTTGCGCAAATCGTGCCGCGAGCTGGCCTGGTATTGTGTCATAGCTTCCGGCCTTTTCCACATGTCGAGCGAGGGCGGCAAATGTTTCCGATTTCTGCCGGGCAAGCCTGAAGGCTTCATAGGTTCGCTTGTCGACGTAGGTCACATCTACATAGGCGGCGAGGCAGGCCAGATAGCGGTCTGTCAGTTCACTGCCGTCCCACTCATGCGTGTCAGGGTGAAAGCGTCGAATGGCATTGTAGATGATGCCCGAGGGCAATCGGTCCTCCTTTACCCGCGCAATGAGCTCCGGCCAGGGTAGTTTCAGCCGCACGTTCAGCACTTCCAGCTTCCTGCGGAAAACTGCCATGTCGCCAAGGTCGACGAGGGTTGTGTCAGGGCCGATATCTGACAGATCAAATCCCCAAGCTTGCAGAATCCGAAGCCCCGGGTTGTCGGGGTGGACGATTTCCGCGCCGATGCGTATGACGTCTTCAATGAAAGCGCGCGATGTATCGTCCGCGTCGGGAATGCGCTTGTCGCCGCGCTGCCGGATATCTGCTGCAAGGCGGCCATGGAGGCGCTGAAACTGCTGCAACATGTCATCCGGCGCGCGAATCCGATCCTTCAAAAGGTCCATGATTCTTGCATTGGCGTTGTCGGCGAAGTCGGATTTGGAAATCGCAACCACTTCACGGGTGCGCTCTTCGCTGTGCCTAAAACTTTCACGCAAAATCGTCCAGCTTTCGAGAAACGGCCGCACAAGGTCAGCGCCGCTGGTGAGGCGAAACATATTTTTTGCCGCTTCTTCACGCACCAGTGCGGCGCTCGCAGCCGGATTCTGGAATGCGGCGGCAATTTCGAAGGATTGCAGGCTGGCGACGGAGCCAACAATGTCTTCCTTCTGGAACGAGGTGATGGAGGCCACCAGCGGCAGCGACTGAAGGTACGCGGCACGTTGCGCGGCCACTTCCTCGCTTCGGTGCGAGAACAGCTCCTGAAAATGATGCCATGACAGCAGCAAAACACTACCGGTTTCCATGAAAGCCTGATCGAAGGTTTCGGCCCGCCTAACGCGCGCGCTGTCCTTACCCGCCTTGTCCCCGGCGATCGCGCCGAGATGGGAAGAATCCAGGGCAACGAATTTCGGGAGAAGAAACTTACGGCCAAGCGTTTCCAATATGGGTTCCTACCAGAGGTTACCGTCATCGTAAGCCGGTCAAATACGCTGGGAAGTAGTAATCTACAGCCAATTGAAGCGGTTAGCTGAAAGTTTTCGTTTGGAAGTATTAGCCCAGACTATGATTGCGAATCAGAATCGCACAAACTTCCGATCACGCCATCATGACGAGTTGATAATCCCTTGCGCAAGCCTGCGAAAAAGAAGGTCACGACGGCCAATCTGGTTAGGCCCAGCCGTGACGGTGACCAGTTTCATTACCTGTGGGCTGCGCGCCGCTGCCTTAATCTTCTTCCTCCCGGATCGGACCTCAAGTCGGTTACTGTCGAGGGCGCATCCCCGTCAGACAGGACTGCAAAGGGACCAATTACAGCCGGAGAGGAAGTGATCGATCTCGCCGAGTATTTCGGGGATCGTGATTTTGCTAGGGCAACCCTTGTTCGCTATATCCAGCTCAAACATTCGACCGAGGCTCCAAACAAGCCATGGCCGGCAAGCGGGCTTGAAAACACGATCACCGGCTTTGCCAAGCGATACAAAGCCATTCTTACGGCATCGGTTAAGACCGGAAGACTCCCGACCCTCGAGTTTCTTTTCGTATCGAACCGGCCAATCAGCCAGCCATTCACGGAAGCGGTCGAGAACGCCGCGAAAGGATTTGCGGTTAAGCCAGCTGATTTGAAGAAGCTGGAAACGTATACCGGGCTGAAGGGAGCCAAACTCGCTGACTTCTGCAAATTGCTGAAGCTTGAGGGCAGACATGATGCACTGTGGGATCAGCGAAACATCCTCTTCCAGGATGTCAGCCAGTATTTGCCGGATGCCGATGTCGATGCACCGACGCAACTGAAGGAACTGGTGAACCGCAAGGCGCTCTCCGAGGCGGCATCCAATCCCAGTATTGAACGGATGGACGTGTTGCGGGCCTTGAAGGCTGACGAGGGGCGTCTTTATCCCGCGCCCTGTCTTATCGAGCAATTGAGCGACGCCATCCCGCGCAAGCAAGAAGGCGACCTGATCAAGGCCATTGTTCGCGCCGGAAGCAGGCCGGTGGTGGTGCATGCCGAGGGAGGGATCGGCAAGTCGATTTTCGCCAGCCGCATTCATCTCGGGCTGCCACCCGGCTCTGAGAGCGTTCTCTATGATTGCTTCGGAAACGGCCAGTATCGCAGCGCAACCGGGTACCGTCATCGCCATAAGGATGCGCTCGTCCAGATCGTCAACGAGCTCGCCGGCAAGACCTTATGTCACTTGCTGATTCCGACCTTGCATGCGGGCGCGGTCGACTATCTTAAGAAATTCATCTTTCGGCTCGAACAAGCCGTTAGCCTTCTTCGCGCGAAGAACCCGCGGGCCTTGCTGTGCATTATCATCGATGCCGCGGATAACGCGCAGATGGCGGCGGAGGAAATTGGCGAGGCGCGGGCATTCATCCGCGATTTGCTAAGAGAACAGATACCGGACGGCGTGCGTATCGTTGCGCTCTGCAGGTCGCATCGCCAGGATAAGCTGGACCCGCCGCCAAACGCGCTGCCGCTTGAGCTGGAAGCTTTCGACCGGGATGAGACCGCCGCACATCTGCGTCACGCTTTTCCGGACGCCAGTGAACAGGACATTGACGAATTTCATCGCCTCAGCTCGAAAAACCCACGTGTGCAGGCGCTGGCCCTTTCAGGTGGTGGGACCTTGGCAGAAATTCTGCGTGAGCTAGGCCCCAATCCGACCACGGTCGAAAAGGCGATTGGAAACCTGCTGGCTGCAGCCATAGCCAAGATGCG
Organism: Mesorhizobium sp. M2A.F.Ca.ET.042.01.1.1; assembly: GCF_003997405.1. NCBI lineage: Bacteria > Pseudomonadati > Pseudomonadota > Alphaproteobacteria > Hyphomicrobiales > Phyllobacteriaceae > Mesorhizobium > Mesorhizobium sp. M2A.F.Ca.ET.042.01.1.1. The sequence goes on along the minus strand of NZ_RZRX01000003.1, from coordinate 7,272 downwards.
CGATGAAGCCGGCGCGGTGGGGAAGACCCAGATTGACAGCATATGCGCGGGCCTTGCGGCCTTGCGGCCACTTGTTCCCATAGCCGCTTTGTCTTCAATGTCCGGTGTTCCAGCCTCCGCCATCAAGAGCTTTGCATATGATCTTCGGCGTCCGCTTATTGTTACGGGCGAGACTATCCAGTTTTTTGATGAACCCTCCGAAAGCTGGTTCAGGGAACGATTTAAGCCGACGGCCGCCGATCTCGGCGCATTCATCGCCAGCATCAAGCCGCTTTCTTCTGGTAGCGCCTATGTTGCAGCGGCACTGCCGCAACTGATGCTGGAAGCGGGACAGTTTGAAGAGTTGGTGGCACTCGCGCTCTCTTCGGAAGCGTTGCCGGAACTCAATCCGCTCGACCGGCGGGATGTCGAACTTCAGCGCCTGCAATTTGCACTGAAAGCGAGCCTTCGCGCCAAGCGCTATCTCGATGCTGCCAAACTTGCCTTAAAGGCCGGCGGCGAGACGGCAGGTGATGAGCGCCAACGGGCACTTCTCCAAGCAAATACGGATCTGGTTTCGGCCCTCATGGAAGCCGGTCGCGCTCAAGAACTCGTTTCGCGGAAGATTTTTGGATCGCGTTGGGTCGGCTCGCACAATGCCTATGAAGCGGCGCTGATGTCCGGCTATGCCGAGCTACAGGGCGATGCGCGCAGCCGGTTACGCATGGCCACGGAGTGGGTGCGCAACTGGTCGCGGCTTCCCGACAAGGAACGCGGCCGCGAAACCATGACCGACAAAGATATCGGCGAAATGGCCATCGCATACTTCAACATCCACGGCGCACGCGCATGCGCCAACAGCATAATGGGGTGGACGCCGTCGTCGGTTCCTTTCAACGTCGGCCGGTACCTTGCGCATCGCTTCGTCGATCACAGTCGCTACAAAGACCTTGACGACCTTGCGCTTGCCGCAGGCGACAACATCTATCTCCTGCTGGCTATTGTCGTGGAATTGCGTGAGGTCGACCGCATGCCTCCAAAAGAGGCTCTTGCAAAGTGCCTCAAGCAATTGTGCAAGCCATCGGTCACATTCGACGCGGGCGACAACTGGAACGCTCACGACCGCCCGCTGATGGCGGTGACCGCGTTGGTCGAGGCATGCCATCGCCTGTCTGTCGGCACGACAACGGTACTTGCAAAGCTTTTGTCGCGCTATCTGCCCAAGGAGCCACCACGGGGACTAGGCGCCCGTTTCAATGATGCGCGGGCACCGATCATTCTCGCCTACGCCCTGCACGCGGCATTGCTCGGAAAGACGCTGAATTTGCTCGACCTTGCGCATGCCGAGCTTCGTGCGGAGATTGAAAAGGAAAACAATTATTCCCAGTCGCAAGAAGCCCAGGAGTTCAAAGAAGACGTCGGGGCCTTGTTGCCATGGCACACGCTTTGGGCGGAACGGCTGGTAAAAAGGGCCGGCAAGGCAGGGCTGGCGAGCGCCATTTCGCGGACAATCACGGAATCTGCTTCTGCCGCGCGGATCAACCACCGCGAAGAGTGGCGCACCGCCGATCAAGTTGCCGACCTCTGGTTGTCCATCTTGGTGCATGCCAAGGCGACCGACCGCGCATCCATTCAGAGGCTTATTGACTGGACCGCAGGGCTAAAGAGGCCCCTTTATACCCCGACGCTCGCACGGCTTGCACGTTCCATGGCGCGTTCTGCAGGGCTATCAGCTCATGCGCTTCAATACGCGGCGCAAGCATTTCAACTGACAAGGGATGAGCGCGAGGACGCCGATTCAAAAGCCGAAATGTATGTAACCTTGGCAAGGTCGGTGCTCGCCACAAGCCGGTCGGAAGCCGAGGCGTACTTCAATCAGGCTGTTGAGGTTGCCAGCAAGGTTGGCAACGAAAATGTGGACCGCTGGGCAGCGCTTTTGGATTTGGCCGAAGCTGCCGCCGATCAGGCGCAACCGGCGCCTGAAATGGCATACAACCTCGCGCGCTGCGCCGAAGTGACCTACGACTACGTTGCACGGGATAAGCATTTCGACTGGCATCGGACAGTTGAGGCCATCGCAGCTCTCTGCCCCGTATCATCCTTCGCCATATTGAGCCGGTGGCGCGACCGTGCCTTTGGCCGGCCCGGCAGGGTTTTGGCGGCAGCCGTTGAATTCCTTATCGAACGAAAAGTGCTGGACGCGCGAAAGGCCCTACCTCTGATCGGATTCCGTGCGGAATGGAATGAGGCGGGTATACTCGCTTCCGCACTCGATGCCTGTCGGACGAACGCCGAGAAACAGTCAGTAGCGGATCTCGGCTACCACTACATCAAGATGCAGGGACACACTCTTGCGACGTGGTACAAGGTTCGGGACCTGTTCGCCAAGCACCGTATCGTCGCGCCTGATTTGCAAACACGCCTTGACCACCACGAGCGCCATCAGAGAAAGCAGGATGAGGACAATGAGCAGGGCAGCAGGGGCCGCCCATCAAAACACTGGAACGAAGATGCCAAAAAAAAGGATTGGCGCGCGATTTTCCGGGGCGTCAATCCGGTCGTGGCAAACGAACTCTCGAAAGCCCAGCAGCGCTTCCGCAAATCCGAGCCGCCATACCATCAAGATCAATTTTTCCAGCAGGCCATTGCACGCATTCCGAGCGGGAAAGAAGCGGAATTTGTTACCGCTTTGGCCGAGGCGCCGGAATTTGACCTTTACCACCTCCGGAGCTTCCTCGAGACGTTTCCCGCCGCGTGGAAAACAAGGCTTTCCGTCAAGGCAGCCCTGGCTGCCGCTTTACGAAGCTTTGGTCGCCGCTATTGCCTGGATGTGACTCGCGGCCGCCACTACGAAGTGCTGCCGTTCAAGACCGCCTGTGAATTGGCAGGCGTTCTTGAGGGCGATGTCATCGAAGTCGTTCTGACGGGTATCGGCGAGGTTACTGAGATTTTAGATGTCGGCCGGCTGTTCACGCTGGTGGGCCTGCTTGCCGGCAAGCTAACCCGAAGCGAAGCATCCGACGCGCTTGGCTTCGGCCTGAACCTTTTCGATGCGGTCCTTAAGGATACTGACGGCGACGGGCCGTGGTCTGCCGCGCTCGCGCCTGGAGGGGATATCGATAGCGCGGTTGCGGGGTACATCTTTGGCGCGCTGGCTTCACCCCGCGCTGCAAGACGCTGGGAGGCCGCGCACGTCGTTCATGCTTTCTGCGAGCTTCAGCACCGCTCGGTCATTTCGGCGTTGGTCGCGTATGTTCGCGGCAATGTGGGGGGCGCGTTTGCCGATGCCGGGCTATTTTTCTACAACCTGCATGCGCGTCAGTGGTTTCTGATTGCTCTTGCACGGGCAGCCAGGAATTGCCCCGATATTGTCGCTGCTCATTCTGATTTCATCTTCCAAAATATGCACCCGCCGGAAGCTCACGTTGTCATTCGTGAGTTGGCGAAACGTGCGGCGCTTGCGCTGATCGATGCTGGGTTGCTTGATCCGGAGTTACGCGCACAAATCTTGGCGGTGAACGTATCGCCGATCCCGGCGATTGAAGCACGCTCTTATGAGCGCGGAAGCGCACGTTCGTCGCCGAAGACGTATGACGAAGACCGTTTCTATTTTGACTATGACATGGAATCCTATTGGTTCCCGCCACTGGCGAAGTGCTTCAGCCTTTTGAGCAGCGACATCCAGCGGCGGGTGGCAACCGTCCTTACGGACGATTGGCAGTATCCCGGCCAGTTGGATTGGCGAGAGGATGCGCGAAGCCGCCGGAAGATGTTCGGCTACGAAGACACACGGCATTCGAATAGCTCATACCCAAGTGTTGACGACCTCCGTTTCTACTTAGGTTCCCACGCTACAATGATCGTGGCTGGTCGGCTTCTCGACACGATGCCAACCTATCGTAGCCCCGACTCGACCGAGGACGACTTTTCAGAATGGTTCCGGTCATATCATGACCTGTCCCGCCAGGACGGCTATTGGCTTGCCGACCGGCGAGACCCTATCCCGCTCGATATTCTTTCCTGGAAAAATGGCATCAAAGACACCGACTGGCCCTCATCGGTTGGCCGCGAAGATATAGACCGCGTGTTCTTCCCGTCGCCGGGCGTGGTGACCCCCTGGGGTTATTGGAACGCTTCGTCAGGCAGACAACAGGAAGAGTGCACGATCCGAAGCGCGCTTGTTTCGCGCGAAAGGTCCTCGGCACTCCTCCGTGCCTTGCACAGTGCTGATGACCAGAACGATTACGCAATCCCTGAAGCCACGAGTGACTGGCAAATCAATTCCGGTGCATTTCAGCTGAAAGGCTGGGTTATTGACCGCACCCGTGACCGGGGAATTGACGACAAAGACCCTTGGGCGGGGGAAATTCGCTACCCGGCGCCGCGCCCGTCAAATGAAATTGTTGATGGCATGAAATTGGTAGCCGACCGTGAAGGCCGGCACTGGCGGCTGGACGCAAAGGAACCGGCCACCATGGTGATCGAAACCTGGGGGATATTTCACGAAAGGGACGACGACGCCAGCGACAACCGAGGCAGCCGGGTCCAGGCGTCGTTACCATTCATCCGGCAGCTGTTGCGCAAGCTCGATATGGACATGATCGTTAAAGTGGAAATCGAGCGGCGGCGCAGCTACTCTCGATACGAAAGCCGAGATGACGATGACAACAAGAAAGTCCCGCCCACGGTCCAACTCTTCCTCATCAAATCCGACGGAAGTGTCGAAACATGCTGACGCGATCTTGGCCCTTGGCAAAAAGCTCATCGCCGAACTGAAGCTCGCCGACACCAATGATACGCTGTCGCGCTGGATGGTCCATTACCTTGCGGAGCAAATCAAAAATGCCGAACAGAAAGCTGCGAAGGATCACCCGCAGCGCGTCATAGCGTGCCGCGATGCGATCCTCGCCCTCTGGCAACACAGACACGAGTTGCCAAGCGGCAGCCGCCCGTTTCAGGAACTCGAACCGATAATAAGAACGCTGGCGACGCTTGATTCTGACGCAGGGCCATATCGCTATTTCGCGCCTCCGTTGCCACCCGAGAGTGCGCGCAAAGAAAGCAAGGCATCGCAACGATGGCTGCAATTGGCGGAGCGCCTCGACTATTCTGCGCGCATCCTCATCAGGCAATGCCTGGCGAACGCAGCGGATAACGCAATTGATAAATCTAAGGTATGGGTCGCGCTTGCCCAGAAGGCCGGCCTTGAGCAGATTGAATTGCCGATTTTGCGCATCATCATTGCGGACGGCGACCTTGCCGACGCAACCGATCCCGACGAAGAGCAGCGGAAGCTTCTGAAGGATCGCGCAGACAAGCTACGCGGATTTGTGGAACTCGCAACGACGGTTATCGAGGAATACGACAGTCAACTCAACGGAAAGCCAGGCGCAAAAGCCAAAAAACCCAAAGCCCTTAAGGCGCCTGCTGTTTCCCGTTTGGCCAAGCCTGCACAGTTGATCGTTGAAGAGCGTCGGTCTCGCCGCAAGAGGGCAGGGAAGAAGCTTTAAGCCCTCGATAAACCACCTGACGATTTGTGGGGTCATCCCAAAGCTTGTCTTGCAGACTTGCGATCCTGTCAACTTGGAGGAATCCGATGTCTGATCCTTATGATGACGGGAGAGAGCTTGCCCGGTTTTTTGGCCGTTTTGAGCATGCTCTTAAGCGCACCGGATACTTGAAGAACAGATCCGACGCTCAAGCCGATTGGGATGCTTTCGCCGAGGCGCTTGGCCCGACATTCTTTGCTGACATCGTGAACGCGGGAGTTGCTGCAACGCTTATCGGTGACCCGCCACGAAAGTTGATGAGTGAGGGCCTGACATGGCAGCCGGAGCGCCCCACGCCCCTTGCCAATGTCCACCAGCTCATCGTGCAGGGAGTTTGCCGCGTAAGAAACAGCTACGTTCATGGCGAAAAGTTTCAGGGTGGATCAGAGACCTGGGCAAGAGACGCAACCCTCGTGGGCGAGGCTCTGGCGGTATTGCGTGAGGCGTAGGGACGTGTGCCCGCTGTATCCGCGCTTCTCGCGTAGCGCGGCCAGAAGTTGACGCGAGGCGGCCTCGGAACTGGCCGACATGGGTCATCCTGCTGCACAGGACCGGGCTCTAGGCGCACGCGCCCGAAGCCCCTGCTTCGCAGAGCTACGCAGGGTCTTCGCCCTTCGGGTGACGATCCCTTGCCCAAGATGGGGGCGACAGGGCTCCGCCCTCACGACCCCCAGCAACGACAAAATCGCCATCCCCCAATTCTCACTCCCTCGGCTCCGCCTCAGTCGCTGCGAACCGGTGGTTCCCCCTGACGACTTTCTTGTTGCTCCCCTAACCCGGTCTCGCCGACGGGCAGGGGTTCAGACGGAGCTGAACCCCGAGCCAAAAGAGACCGCCATGAAAACCGACCTTTATCAACAGATCACCGACCAGATTATCCGCGCCCTCGAACAGGGCACGCGCCCGTGGCATCAGCCGTGGAATGCTGGACATGCCGCCGGCCGCATCACCCGGCCGCTGCGCGCGGGCGGCATTCCCTATCAGGGCATCAACGTGCTGATGCTGTGGGCTGCAGCGGTGGAGAAGGGATACGCAACCCTGTTCTGGCTTACCTTCAAACAGGCGCTTGATCTCGGCGCGCATGTCCGCAAGGGCGAGAAGGGCAGCCTTGTGGTCTATGCCGGCCGCATCACCGGCACCGAGACCGACACGGCAACCGGCGAGGAATCCGAAACCTCCATTCCGTTTCTCAAAGGCTATACCGTCTTCAATGCCGAACAGGTGGAAGGCTTGCCCGAGACCTATTATGCGAGACCGGCCCCGCGCGATGAGACGATCACGCGCATTGAACGGGCCGAGAGCTTCTTCGCCGCGCTCGGCGCCGATATCCAGCATGGCGGCAATTCAGCGTGCTACGTCATCTCCCGCGACCAGGTGCGGATGCCGGTCTTTGAAGACTTCCGCGATGCCGAGAGCTATTACGCCACCCTCGGCCATGAAACTGTGCATTGGACGAAGCACCCGACGCGCCTCGACCGGGAGTTTGGGCGCAAGCGCTTCGGCGATGAGGGATACGCCATGGAAGAGCTGGTGGCGGAACTCGGCGCGGCTTTTCTTTGCGCCGATCTTCAACTGACGCCCGAGACGCGCGACGACCATGCGGCCTATGTCGCAAGCTGGCTAAAGTTATGGTGAGGTGAGCATAACTCGAGTTATCCGCAGCAGCCCATAATGTGAAGGAACGTGACCAGATTGGCAGAAGTCCGGAGTTTCTGGCCACATTCCTCCGCATTATTTCAGAGCG
>NZ_RZRX01000039.1:0-35055 GCF_003997405.1 Mesorhizobium sp. M2A.F.Ca.ET.042.01.1.1 | reverse complement strand
GGCTGATGATGGCGCTGAAGCTTGCCAGCCTTGCCCAGGGTGCCTCCGGCGTGCGCGCCGAGACCATCGACCTGCTTCAAGGGATGCTCGCCAACGACGTCATTCCGGTCGTGCCGGCGCAGGGCTCGGTCGGCGCTTCCGGCGACCTCGCGCCGCTTTCGCACATGACCGCCGTCATGATCGGCGTCGGCGAATGCTTTACCCCGCATGGGCGCTTCCCGGCCAAGGTCGCCTTCGTCTCGCATGGGCTGGAGCCGGTGACGCTCGGCGCCAAGGAAGGCCTGGCGCTGCTCAACGGCACGCAGTTCTCGACCGCTTTTGCGCTGGCCGGCCTGTTCGAGGCCGAGGTGCTCTACCAGTCGGCGCTGGTTGCCGGCGCGCTGTCGACCGACGCGGCACGAGGCTCCGACGCCCCCTTCGATCCGCGCATCCATCTGTTGAGAAAACATCGCGGCCAGATCGAAACGGCCGACGCGCTGCGCAATCTGATGGCCGGCAGCGCCATCCGTGAATCGCATCGCGTCGATGACGAGCGCGTGCAGGATCCGTACTGCCTGCGCTGTCAGCCGCAGGTGATGGGCGCCGCGCTCGATGTGCTGCGCAAGGCCGCCGACACGCTTGAGACCGAGGCCAATGGCGTCACCGACAACCCGCTGATCTTCGCCGATGACGACACCGCCCTTTCCGGCGGCAATTTCCACGCCGAGCCGGTGGCCTTTGCCGCCGACATGATTGCGCTGGCCGTCTGCGAGATCGGCTCGCTGTCGGAGCGGCGCATCGCCATGCTGGTCGATCCGGCGCTGTCCGGCATGCCGGCCTTCCTCACGCCCAAGCCGGGGCTCAATTCCGGTTTCATGATTCCGCAGGTGACGGCGGCAGCGCTTGTTTCGGAAAACAAGCAGAAGGCCTATCCGGCGAGCGTCGATTCCATCCCGACCTCGGCCAACCAGGAAGATCACGTCTCGATGGCCGCGCACGGCGCGCGCCGGCTGCTCGGCATGATCGAGAATGCGACCGCCGTGATCGGCATCGAATTGCTGGCCGCGGCGCAAGGCTGCGATTTCCAAGCGCCGCTGGCTTCGAGCGAGGCGCTGGAAGCGGTGCGCAGGCTGGTCCGCGCCGAGGTGCCGTATCTCGACAATGACCGGCATTTCCATCCCGACATGGAAAAGGCGATCGCCATGGTGCGCAGCGGCGCCGCGGTGGAGGCGGCGGGTGCTGTGAAGCTGCCGGGGATTGCGTCGTGAGAATGCTAACGACGACACGGCGCCGTAGAGCGCCAACGCACGGAGGTCTCGCATGACCCCTCCCTGGCTTACCATCACCCGAGGCACTGCGCCCCTGCTGGTCTCGATCCCGCACACAGGTATTGATCTTGCAGGCCTGGACTCCCGCCTGGTCTCGACCTGGCTTGGCCGGCGCGACTGCGACTGGTGGATCGACAAGCTCTATGATTTTGCCGCAGACCTTGGGGCGACAGTCGTGCACACCGCCATTTCGCGCACCGTCATCGACGTCAACCGCGACCCGTCCGGCGTTTCGCTCTATCCGGGCCAGGCGACGACGACGCTCTGCCCGACGGACACTTTTGACGGCGATCCGCTCTACAATATGGGTGACGAACCGACGCCGTCCGAGATCGACCAGCGCCGCGAGACCTATTTCGTGCCGTATCATGCCGCCCTGCAGGCCGAGATCGACCGGCTGCGCGGCATGCATGAGAACATCGTGCTCTATGACTGCCATTCGATCCGCTCGGTGCTGCCGCGCCTGTTCGAAGGCACGCTGCCGGTCTTCAATCTCGGCACCAATGACGGCAGGAGCACCGATCCGTCGCTGCAGCGAAAGGTCAGCGAGATCCTTGCCGCGACCGGCGAGAGCTGGGTGGTGAACGGCCGTTTCAAGGGCGGCTGGATCACCAGAAGCTTCGGCCAGCCCGAGAACGGCGTCCACGCGCTTCAGATGGAGCTCTCCAACCGCGGCTATATGCGCGAGCCGGCCGAAAAGGGTTCGCCGGAAAACTGGCCGGTGCCTTACGACCCAAGCTATGCCGCGCCGATCCGCACCACGCTGAAAACCATTCTCGAAACCGCCATTGAATGGGCCGGGCGCTGACGCGCCGCCTTACTGGAAAGGGACAATGATGAACGATCCGCGCCACAACATCCGCGAAGTGCGTGCGCCCCGCGGCGACAAGCTCAATGCGCGCTATTGGACGACCGAGGCGCCGCTGCGCATGCTGATGAACAATCTCGACCCGGAGGTCGCCGAGAACCCCAACGAGCTGGTCGTCTATGGCGGCATCGGCCGGGCGGCGCGCACCTGGAACGATTTCGACCGCATTGTCGCTTCGCTGAAGACGCTGGGCGAGGACGAGACGCTGCTGGTGCAGTCCGGCAAGCCGGTCGGCGTCTTCAAGACCCATTCCAACGCGCCGCGCGTGCTCATCGCCAACTCCAACATCGTGCCGCACTGGGCGACCTGGGAGAAATTCAACGAGCTCGATAGGAAGGGGCTGATGATGTACGGCCAGATGACGGCCGGCTCCTGGATCTATATCGGCACGCAGGGCATCGTGCAGGGCACCTACGAGACCTTCGTCGAGGCCGGCCGCCAACATTACAACGGCGACCTCAAGGGCAAGTGGATTCTGACCGGCGGCCTCGGCGGCATGGGCGGCGCCCAGCCTCTGGCCGCCGTCATGGCCGGTGCCTCTTGCCTCGCCATCGAGTGCAACCCTGACTCGATCGATTTCCGCCTGCGCACCCGCTATCTCGACGAGAAGGCCGAGACGCTGGACGAAGCGATGGAGATGATCGACCGCTGGACCAAGGCCGGCGAGGCGAAGTCCGTCGGCCTGCTCGGCAACGCCGCCGAGATCGTGCCCGAAATGTTTAGGCGCGGCATCCGCCCCGACATCCTCACTGACCAGACCTCGGCGCATGACCCGATCAACGGCTATCTGCCGAAGGGCTGGACCATGGCCGAATGGCGCGAAAAGCGCACCTCTGATCCGAAAGCCGTCGAAAAGGCTGCTCGCGCATCGATGCGCGAGCATGTCGAGGCGATGGTGGCGTTCTGGAACGCCGGCGTGCCGACGCTCGACTACGGCAACAACATCCGCCAGGTCGCCAAGGACGAAGGTTTTGAGAACGCCTTTGCCTTCCCGGGCTTCGTGCCCGCCTATATCCGGCCGTTGTTCTGCCGTGGCATCGGTCCGTTCCGCTGGGCCGCGCTCTCGGGCGATCCGGAGGACATCTATAAGACCGACGCCAAGGTGCGCGAGCTCACTCCCGGCAACACCCATCTGCACAACTGGCTGGATATGGCGCGCGAGCGCATCTCGTTCCAGGGTCTGCCGGCGCGCATCTGCTGGGTCGGCCTCGGCGATCGCCACCGGCTCGGCCTCGCCTTCAACGAAATGGTGGCCAAGGGCGAGCTGAAGGCGCCCGTCGCCATCGGCCGCGACCATCTCGATTCCGGCTCGGTCGCCTCGCCGAATCGCGAGACCGAAGCGATGAAGGACGGCTCCGACGCCGTTTCCGATTGGCCTCTGCTCAACGCGCTGCTCAACACCGCGTCCGGCGCCACCTGGGTGTCGCTGCATCATGGCGGAGGCGTCGGCATGGGTTTTTCGCAGCATGCCGGCATGGTGATCGTCGCCGACGGCACGGCGGATGCCGCCAAGCGGCTGGAGCGCGTGCTCTGGAACGACCCGGCGACCGGCGTCATGCGCCATGCCGATGCCGGCTACGACATCGCCATCCAGTGCGCCAAGGAGCACCAGCTCAACCTGCCGGGCATATTGGGCTGAACGGATGCGTATCCTTCGTGCCGCCGATTACCGCGTCATGCCTTGGAAGAATGGCGGCGGCACGACCACGGAGATCGCGGTTTCGCCCGACGGCGCCGGGCTCGACGAGTTCGACTGGCGCGTCTCGATGGCCCGAGTCGAAACCAGCGGGCCGTTCTCCAGCTTCGCCGGCATCGACCGCACGCTGTCGGTGCTGGAAGGCGAGGGGATTGTCCTCGACATTGCCGGCCAGCCGACGGCTCGGTTGACCACGGCGTCAGTGCCGCTCGCCTTTGCGGGCGACGTGCCGACCAGAGCGGCGCTGATCGGCGGTCCCATCACCGATCTCAACGTCATGACCCGCCGTGGCCGCATGGCCCATGCCGTCGAGCGCCGGCCGCTCTCCGGCGAGATTCGCATTATGCCGCGCGCCGACACGACGCTGGTTCTGGCGGTCAATACAGACTTCACGCTTCTTACGGATGACAGGCCTAGCCTAGGACCGCTGGATACGCTGATCCTCGAGCGCGAGACCCCGGAATTGTGGCTCCAGTCCCAAGGGCAGGGGCTGCTTTTCGTGATCGAACTCGATCGCCTCGCCGCCAACCATTAACGGCTGTTGCCAAACATGATCGCGGCGCGGGCGAATTATCGCCCGGCCCCTTGCATGTATCACGAAAAAGCCTGATTCCTTGCCCTGATCCAACCGGGGGCGAAGAGCGAGGGGCGTTCGCCCGCAAGCTGTCGAAAGGGCACGCCCCTGTTGTGGTGCGCAGAACAAACTTTCGGCGGATCAGTCATGCAACCAATTGCAATTGAACCGGTTTTAGGGCCATTGCCGTGGCGGTGACGCCGCATTGCGCCCCCGCTTACGGAATTTTCAATGAACATTCAGACCAATCCCAATAAGATCGAACAGACAAGCGCCGGCTTCCCGTTGGTGACGGAAGCGCCGATACGCTCCAATTTCCTGCCTGAGGACCGGCTGCGCGCCTTGGGCGTCGCTTTAGCCAAGGGCGAGGTCAAGGACCTGTTCGGCCTCGCCCCGTTCGAGTTCCAGGCCCGCATCCGCGACAGCGCCAAGAAGATCCTCGAAGTCTACCGTTCGACCAATGCCGCCCAGGCCAAGGGCGAGACCATCACGCCGGCCGCGCAGTGGCTGCTCGACAACAACTATTTGGTCGAGGAGACGATCTTCCAGGTCAAGCGCGACCTGCCGCGCCGCTTCTACCGCCAGCTGCCGACGCTCATGCTCGGCGACGGCACGGTGCTGCCGCGCGCCTTCGTCGTTGCCTGGAGCTATGTCGAGCATTCCGACAGCTCGGTCTCGGCCACCATGTTCAAGGCCATCGTCGAGGGCTTCCAGTCAGTCGAGCCGATGAAGATCGGCGAGCTCTGGGCGCTGCCCTCGTTGCTGCGCTTCGTGCTGATCGAGAACCTGCGTCGCATCGCCGTGCGCGTCGACCGCACCAGGCAGATGCGACACATCGCCAACGAGGTTGCCGACCGGGTTCTCGCGACCGACGACAATGCCGACCGTACCAGGATCCTGTCCAACTACAGCGCGCATGCGCAGGACACCACTTTTGCCACCCAGTTGCTCTACCGCCTGCGCGACGGGTCGCAGAACGCCGGCCGGGCGCTGGAATGGCTGGAGGGAGAGCTGGAAAAGACCGGCTCCGATGCCGAGGAGATCATCATCTCCGAGCATCAGACGCTCTCCAGCGGCAATGTCACGACCGGCAACATCATCCGCGGCCTGCGCCTCATCAACGACGTCGACTGGACGGTCTGGTTCGAAGGCGTCAGCCGCATCGACACGCTGCTCCGTGAAAAGACCGATTTCGCCGACCTGGATTTCTTCTCGCGCGATCAGTACCGCACCGCGATCGAGCAGTTGGCGCGGCGCTCGGAGCTCTCCGAATACCGGGTGGCCGAAAAGGCGATCGAGCTTGCCGGCCACACGCCCGGCGTCACCGATGCATCCGGCGTGCCGGAGACAGCGGATCCGGACGTGCACACCGATGTCGGCTTCTTCCTGGTCGGGCCGCGCCGTCAGGAGCTGGAAAAGGCGATCGGCTACCGGCCGCCTTTCTATGTGACCTTCAAGCGTGCCTTTGCCAGCGCCGGCTGGATGGGCATCGTCGGCCCGGTTTTCCTTCTGACGGCGCTGCTGTTGGTGCTGTCGGGCAGGGCGCTCGCCAATCTCGGCCTGTCGGTGGAATCGATCACGCTGATGCTGGCGCTGTTCGCAGTGCCGGCAAGCGAAGGCGCGCTGGCCTTCTTCAACACCGTCGTGGCGCTGTTCCTCAAACCCACCCGGCTTGTCGGCTACGACTACAACAAGCACGGCATCCCGGCCGAGGCGCGCACGCTGGTCGTGGTGCCCTCGCTGATCGGCTCGCGCGACGACGTCGAGGAAAACATCCGTAACATCGAGGTGCACCACCTCGCCAACACGGCCGAAGAGATCCATTTCGCCCTGTTGTCCGACTGGCCGGATTCCAAGACCGAGATCGACGCCGCCGACATCGAGATCCTGCAATATGCCCGTGACGAGATCGCCAGGCTCAACGCCCGCTATCCGTCGGAAGGCTCGCCGCGCTTCTATCTCCTGCATCGCCGCCGGCTCTACAATCAGGCGCAAGGCTGCTGGATGGGCTGGGAGCGCAAGCGCGGCAAGCTGCATGAGCTGAACCTTCTCCTGCGTGGCGACAGCGACACCACCTTCCTGCCGCTCGACGTGCCGCTGCCGGAAAAGGTCGTCTATGTGATGACGCTCGACGCCGACACGCGCACGACTCGCGACGCGGTTTCGAGCCTGGTCGGCAAGCTCGCCCATCCGCTCAACCGCCCGCATTTCGATCCGGTCAAGCGCGTCGTCACCGCGGGCTACACGATCCTGCAGCCGCGCATCACGGCGTCGCTGACCAGCGGCGACGACGCCTCCTTCTTCCAGCGCGTCTTCTCGGCCAATCGCGGCCTCGACCCCTATGTCTTCGCCGTATCCGACGTCTACCAGGACGTCTTCGGCGACGGTTCCTTCACCGGCAAGGGCCTCTACCATGTCGACGCCTTCGAGGCGGCGCTGAAGAACCGCATCGACGAAAACACCATCCTCAGCCACGACCTGCTCGAAGGCGCGCTCTCGCGCGCCGCTTTGGTCACCGACGTCGAGCTGGTCGAGGACTATCCCACCCGCTACTCGGTCGACGCCTCGCGCCACCATCGCTGGGCGCGCGGCGACTGGCAGCTGCTCGGCTATATTTTCGACCCGCGCTCCGGGGTGCCGGCGCTGTCGCGCTGGAAGATGGTCGACAATCTGCGCCGCTCGGTCACCCCGATCTTCTGGGTCCTGGCCTGCGTCGCCGGCTGGACGCTGCTGCCCTTCACCCAGGCGGCGCAGTGGCAGGCGCTTATGATCCTCAGCCTGTTCATGGCGCCTACCTTCGACATCGTGAACGGCATCCTGCCCAAGAGCGGCGACCAGACGCCGCGCGGCCATTTCTCGGCACTTGCGCGCGACACCGTGTTCGGCACGGCGCTGGTGGCGCTGAAGGTGCTCTTGATGGCGCATCTCGCCTGGATGATGGGCGACGCCATCATTCGCACCATCTACCGCCTCTTCGTCAGCCGGCAGAACCTGCTCGAATGGCGCACCGCCTCGCAGGCCGCCAAGGGCGGCAACGATCTCGGCGCCTACTACGGCATGATGTATGGCGCGGTGATCATCGGCGTCGTCGGCCTGGCTATTCCAGTGCTGGCCGATTCCACAGGCGCCTTCGTCGCCTTCTTCTTCGCCATCTTCTGGATCGCTTCGCCCGCCGTCGCCTGCTGGATCAGCCGCTCGGCCGAGACCGAGGACAGGCTGCGCATCTCGAGCGCCGACATCCAGGTGCTGCGCACCTTCGCGCGCCGCACATGGCACTATTTCGAGACCTTCGTGACGCCCGAGCAGCATCATTTGCCGCCGGACAATTTCCAGGAAAGCCCGGCGCCGGTGGTGGCGCCGCGCACCTCGCCGACCAATATCGGCGTCTATCTGCTGTCGGTGGTTTCGGCGCGCGATTTCGGCTGGATCAGCCTGTCGGACGCCATCACCCGCATCGACGCCACGATGACGACCATCGAGAACATGCCGCGCGACCGCGGCCATCTCTACAACTGGTATGACACGACGACGCTGAAGCCGCTCTATCCGCTTTACATCTCGGCGGTCGACAGCGGCAATCTCGCCGGACATCTGGTCGCGGTTGCGGCCTCCTGCGCCGAATGGGCCGAAGCGCCGTCCGTGCATCTGCAGGGCGATTTCGAAGGCATCATCGACACCGTCACCATCCTCGACGAAAGCCTGGAAGAGCTGCCGGACGACCGCCGGCAGCTGCGGCCGCTGCGCCAGCGCCTGGCCGACCGTCTCGACGGCATGCGCCGCGCGGTTGCGACCATCAAGGCGCAGCCGGAGATGGCCTCGATCCGGACCATCAACCTTGCCGTGCTCGCCGGCGAGATCCGCAAGCTCGCCACCGCCATCCACACCGAGGCCGCCTCGCCGAAGAGCGATGTTATCGCCGATTGGGCGGCGAGACTCGAGGCGACCTGCGAGGCGCATGTGCACGATTCGCACAATGACGAGAGCGCAGTCGCCGCTCTGCGCGCCAAGCTGCTGGCGCTACGCGAGCGCTGCCGCCGCTACGCCTTCGAGATGGATTTCTCCTTCCTGATGCGTCAGGAGCGCAAGCTGCTCTCGATCGGCTACCGCGTCGAGGACCGCCAGCTCGACGAAAGCTGCTACGACCTGCTCGCCTCCGAGGCGCGGCTCACCAGCCTGTTCGCCATCGCCAAGGGCGACCTGCCGACCGAGCATTGGTTCCGTCTCGGACGCCCAATCGTTGAGATCGGCTTCCAGGGCGCGCTGATGTCCTGGTCGGGCTCGATGTTCGAGTATCTGATGCCGCCTCTGGTGATGAAGGAGCCGCAGGGCTCGATCCTCAACCAGACCAGCAAGCTCATCATCAAGCGTCAGATCCAATATGCGCGTTCCAAGAACGTGCCCTGGGGCATTTCGGAAGCGGCCTACAACGCCCGCGACCGCGAGCTCACCTATCAGTACACCAATTTCGGCGTGCCCGGCCTCGGCCTGAAGCGGGGCCTTGGCCAGAACACCGTGATCGCGCCCTATGCGACGATTCTCGCGGCGCAGTTCAGCCCGCGCGAGGCGGTGCAGAACCTGCAGAGGTTGCGCTCGATCGGCGCGCTTGGCCGCCACGGTTTCTATGACGCGGTCGATTTCACGCCGCAGCGCGTGCCTGAAGGCACCGACCACGCCGTGGTGCAGAACTATATGGCGCACCATTCCGGCATGTCGATCGCCGCTGTCGCCGACGCCATTTTCGAGGGCCGGCTGCGCGAGCGTTTCCACAGCGACCCGGTGATCGAGTCGGCCGAGCTCCTCCTGCAGGAGAAGGCGCCGCGCGACATTCCGACCGCGACCGTCAGGACGGAAGCCGACGAGCGATCCAAGGACGAGACCGAGACCGAGAGCCCGGACAGCCGGGTCATCCTCGATCCCATCAAGGCGCTGCGGGCGACAAACGTCATGTCCAACGGCCGCTATTCGGTCATGGTCACAGCGACGGGCTCCGGCTACAGCCGCTTCGGCGAGCTTGCCGTCACCCGCTGGCAGCCGGATCCGAGCGAGGATCGCCTCGGCTCCTACATCTTCCTGCGCGACACCGCGACGGGCGACTGGTGGTCCGCCACCGCCGAGCCGAAGCGCGCCGAAGGCGAACGCGTCCAGACGCTGTTCGGCGACGACAAGGCGAGCTTCACCAAGTCCGTCGGCTCGCTGCGTTCCGAGGTCGAGTGCATCGTCATTTCCGAGGGCAATGGCGAAGGCCGCCGCATCACCCTCTACAATGACGGTGCCACCGACCGGCATATCGAGGTGACCTCCTTCGCCGAGCTGGTGCTGGGCAACGAGGCCTCGGACAACGCGCATCCGGCCTTCTCCAAGATGTTCGTCGAGACTGAGATCGCGCCGAACAACGGCGCGATCTTCGCCACCAGGCGCAAGCGCGACAAGAACGACCCCGACCTCACCATGGTGCATTTCGTCACCGACCCGTCGGGCCCGTCGCGCGATGCCGAGGCCGAAACCGACCGGCGCGCCTTCATCGGCCGCGGCCGCACCATCGCCGATGCCGTCGCCTTCGACCCCGGCGTCCGGCTTTCCGGCAGCCAGGGCTTCACGCTGGACCCGGTGGCGGCGCTGCGCCGCCAGGTCCGCGTGCCGGCCAACAAGAAGATATCGCTGACCTTCTGGACCGCCGTCGGCGCCAATCGCGCCGAGCTCGACGAGGCGATCGCCCGGCTCGACCATCAGGAGAGCTTCGCACGCCAGGCGATGCTTGCCTGGACGCGCAGCCAGGTGCAGACGCGCCATCTGGGCCTCAGCCTCACCGACGCCGCCAATGTGCAGAAGCTCGCCCGCTACTTGATCTATCCCGATCCGTTCCTGCGCCTGCCGGCGGAATCCATCGCCTCGGGCCTTGGCCGCCAGTCGAGCCTGTGGCCGACCAGCATCTCCGGCGATTTCCCGATCTTCCTGGTGCGCATCGGCGACGTCGCCGATCTCGAGATCGTCGCCCAGGCGCTGCGCTTCCAGGAATATATGCGGGCGCGCGGCATGATGATCGACTTCGTCGTCGTCAACGAGCAGGCCTCGTCCTATGTGCAGGACCTGCAGCGCGCGGTGGAGACGCTGTGCGAGAACAGCCGCCTGCGCGGCCGCGAGCTTGGGCCGCGCCAGCACATCTTCGCGGTGCGCCGCGACCTGATGGACGAGCCGACCTACAAGACCTTGCTGTCGGTCGCGCGGGTGGTTCTTCACACCCGCAACGGCACGATCTTCGACCAGCTCGAACGCGCCGAGACGGCAGCGTTGCAGGCTCGCGATGCCTTGCTGCAGGCCGAGGGCGGCTCGCCGCGCGAACCCAGCCCGCCGCTGCCCTTGCCGGTGCCGGCAAGCCAGGCTGGAGCCGACATCGCCGCCGACGGCCGAGGCCTCAGCCTCTGGAACGGCTATGGCGGCTTCGACGGCGACGGCCGCCACTATGTCACGCGGCTGACCGGGCGGCGTGTGACGCCGCAGCCCTGGATCAACGTCATCTCCAACGCCTCCTTCGGCTTTCACGTCTCGGCCGAAGGCGCAGGCTTCACCTGGAGCCGCAACAGCCGCGACTACCAGCTGACGCCATGGTCGAACGACCCGGTGTCGAACCGGCCGGGCGAGGGCTTCTATGTCTTCGACCATGCCAGCGGCAAGGCGTTCTCGCCGATGGCGGCGACGGTCCGCGATCCGGCGATGACCTATGAGACCTGGCACGGCCAGGGCTTTTCGACCTTCCGCTCCAAGCGCGGCCCATTGTCGATGGACCTGACGCAGGTGGTGGATCCCGTCGATCCGGTGAAGATCAGCCGGTTGCGCATCCAGAATTCCGGATCAGTGCCGGCGCGGCTGCGCGTCTATGCCTATGCCGAATGGGTGCTGGGCGGCCATCGCTCGCGCACGGCGGCGACCATCGTGCCCGCGCGGGACACGGCAACAGGGGCCATGCTGGCGCAGAACCCCTACGGCCTCGACTTCGGCGAGCGCGTCGCCTTCCTCGGAGCAAGTCATCCGATCCATTCGGTGACCGCCGACCGCTCCGAATTCATCGGCAGGCACGGCACGACGGAGTATCCGCAGGCCGTGCTGGGCGGGCTTGCGCTCTCCGGTCGCATCGAGGCGGGCGATGACCCTTGCGCGGTCGTCGCCAGCGACATCGACATTCCTGCCGGCGGCGACGTCACGCTGTCCTGGCTGCTCGGCGACGCGGCCACGCCCGCCGAAGCAAGCGCGCTGGTGCAGACCCATCGCGGCAAGGATTTCGACCAGCGCCTGGCCGAGAATGAAAAGGCCTGGCGCGGCTTCCTCGACACCATCCAGGTCGAGACGCCGGACGAGGCGATGAACGCCATGGTCAACCACTGGCTGCCCTACCAGAGCCTGGCCTGCCGTATCCGCGCGCGCTCGGCCTTCTACCAGGCAAGCGGCGCCTTCGGCTTCCGCGACCAGCTGCAGGACACGCTGGCGCTTCTGGCGCACGATCCGAAGCTGGCGCGCGACCAGATCCTCAATGCCGCGCGCCGGCAGTTCCCGGAAGGCGACGTGCAGCACTGGTGGTTGCCGCGCACCGATGCCGGCGTGCGCACCATGATCTCGGACGATGTCGTCTGGCTGGCGCATGCGACGGCGCGCTACATCGAGGTGACCGGCGACGCCGCGATCCTCAAGGAGCAGTTGCCCTTCATCGACGGGCAGCAGCTTGGAGAAGGCGAGCATGACGCCTTCTTCACGCCCGAGATCACCAAGAACACCGCTTCGCTCTACGACCATTGCGCCCGGGCGCTCGATCTTGCGATCAAGCGCAGCAGCCCCGCCGGCCTGCCGCTCATCCTCGGCGGCGACTGGAACGACGGCATGAACCGTGTCGGCGAGGGCGGCAAGGGCGAGAGCGTGTGGCTGGGCTGGTTCCTCCTGAAGACCCTCACCGACTTTGCCCCTGTCGCCAAAGGGCAGGGCGATGCCAAGCGGGCACAGGCCTGGTTGAAGCACGCCGACGTGCTGAAGCGGGCGCTGGAAAGCACCGCCTGGGACGGTCAATGGTACCGGCGCGGCAGTTTCGACGACGGCACGCCGCTCGGCTCGCACAATTCGGACGAGTGCAAGATCGACTCGATCGCTCAATCCTGGAGCGTGCTGTCGGGCGAGGGCGATCCGGCCCGCTCGACGACGGCCATGGAGCAGGCGACCCACATGCTGGTCGATGACGAGCTCAAGATCGTCAAGCTGTTTACGCCGCCCTTCTCGAAAAGCGAGAAGGACCCCGGCTACATCAAGAGCTATCCGCCGGGCGTGCGTGAGAATGGCGGCCAGTACACCCATGCCGCCACCTGGTTCGTGATCGCGCTGGCCGAAATGGGCCGCACCGACGAGGCCTATCGCTGCTTCTCGATGCTGAACCCGGTCAACCACGCCTCGGACGAGGCGGCGGCCGAGCATTACCGCGTCGAGCCCTATGTCGTGGCCGCCGACATCTATGCCGGCGAAGGCAAGGGCGGCCGCGGCGGCTGGACCTGGTACACGGGCTCGGCCGGCTGGCTTTACCGCGCAGCGGTGGAAGGCATCCTCGGCATCGAGCGGCGCGGCAGGGAGATCACGTTTAGGCCGAAGCTGCCCGGACACTGGGACGGCTACGCCGCGACGCTCAAGATGTTCGGCGGCGAGATCAAGGTTCGGGTCATCCGCGACAAAAAGACCAAGTCGATCTCGCTAGAAGTCGACGGTTCGAAGAAAAAATCTCCCTCCTTCGAGCCGAAAGCCGGCGACAAGACCGAGGTCGTCGTCAGGATACCTGCGTAAAATCAAAGACTTGGCTTGTCGGCCGCGCATCCCTCGGGGTGCGCGGCCGATCGCCGTTTTTTACTTGGCGTCGCTCCCGCGCGCGATCGCGGGCCTTCCTTTAGGGCAGGCTAAGCAAGCAGGCTGTGATTAAAAATGTGGCAGCGGGGAGCAAGTGCCACTATTTTGCCGCAAGGCTGACATTTCACCTTTTATCTCAAACCGTTAGGTGATCACGTCAGATTTCGTACCGTCGTCATCTTTTGTTCGCTAAATGGGAACGGAAGGGATAGACGACGCATTGTTTCGCGACACGTTTACCGTTACGTGTCACAAAATGGTGCGGTGCACAATTCGGGCATTGAGCACAAACAAGAGTTTGGCGGAGTAGCTGAAGTGTCACTTCTGCAGATCTACTTTAGAGCGCTGGGTTATCTGGCGGCCGACAAGAAGCGCGTCGCGCTGATTTGCGGCGCCAACGTCGCGCTCGCCGCGATTGCGATCCTCGAGCCGATCCTGCTGGGCAGGGTGATCGGAGCCATCTCCGAGAAAGGCCCTGTGTTTTCGACGCTCGCCGTGTGGGCCGCGCTTGGTGCATTCAACGTCATTGCCTTCGTGCTGGTGGCGCGCGGCGCCGACCGGTTCGCCCATGCCCGCCGCTCGGAAGTGCTGTGCCAGTCCTTCGAGCGCGTGATCACCATGCCGCTTGCCTGGCATCACCAGCGCGGCACGTCCAATTCGCTGCACACGCTTCTTCGCGCCGTCGAGACCCTGTTCAGCTTGTGGCTCGAATTCATGCGCGTGCATTTGTCGACGGCCATCGCGCTGGTGCTGCTGGTGCCGACCGCGCTCGCCATGGATATCCGCATGTCCGTCGTGCTGCTCGGCCTCGGCATTCTCTATGTCGGCATCGGCCGTATCGTCATGCGCCGCACCAAGGCGGGGCAGACCGCCGTCGAGCGCCACTACCACACCGTCTTTGCGCATGTCTCCGACAGCGTCAGCAATGTCGCCGTGCTGCAGAGCTACAACCGCATCGGCCACGAGACCGCGACGCTGAAGCGTTACGTCAAGGACCTGCTTGACGCTCAGAACCCTGTGCTCGACTGGTGGGCGATTGCCAATGCACTGAACCGCCTGTCGTCGACCATCTCGATGATGATCGTGCTGTCGATCGGCGCCTATCTGGTCACCCGTGGCCAGCTCCGCGTCGGCGATGTCGTCGCCTTCACCGGCTTTGCCGGGATGCTGATCGCCCGTCTCGACCAGATGTCGGCTTTCACCACCCAGATTTCCGAGGCCCGCGCCAAGCTCGAGGATTTCTACCGCCTTGAGGACTCGGCCGCCGAGACCATCGAGCCGGATGGCCTGCGCGAGCTCACCAACGTCACCGGCCATGTGCGCTTCGAGGACGTCAGCTTCGAGTTCGCCAATTCGGGCCACGGCATCGAGGACGTCTCGTTCGAGGTCCAGGCCGGCCAGACGGTCGCCATCGTCGGTCCGACCGGCGCCGGCAAGACGACGCTGATCAATCTGCTGCAGCGGGTCTTCACTCCGTCCAGCGGCCGTATCCTGATCGACGGCATCGACACCAGGACCGTGACCCGCAAGTCGCTGCGCCATTCGATCGCCACCGTCTTCCAGGACGCCGGCCTGCTCAACCGCTCGATCGAGGACAATATCCGCGTCGGCCGCGCCGATGCGAGCAATGACGAAGTGCACGCCGCGGCCAATGCGGCCGCCGCGCAGGATTTCATCCTGGCCAAGAGCAGCGGCTACGATACCGTCGTCGGCGAGCGTGGCGGCCAGCTTTCGGGCGGCGAGCGCCAGCGTATCGCCATCGCCCGCGCCGTGCTGAAGGATGCGCCGATCCTGGTGCTCGACGAGGCGACCAGCGCGCTCGACGTCGAGACCGAGGACCGTGTCAAGGAAGCGATCGACGAGCTGCGCCGCAACCGCACGACCTTCATCATCGCCCACCGCCTGACCACGGTCCGCGACGCCGACCTCGTCGTCTTCATGGACAAGGGCAAGGTGGTCGAGATGGGCGGCTTCACCGAGCTGTCGCTGCGCAACGGCCGCTTCGCCGCCCTGCTGCGCGCCGGCGGCCTGCTCAACGACGAAGAGGTCCGCCGTCTCAGCCGTCCGGTGACGGAAGCGGCGTAAAGTACAGCGCTCCTCCTTCTCCCCGTGTGGGAGAAGGTGGATCGGCGCGATAGCGCCGAGACGGATGAGGGGTGTTCCAGCGGAGTGAGACGCTGGCGTTCCCTGGAGCACCCCTCATCCGTCGCCTTCGGCGACACCTTCTCCCACAAGGGGAGAAGGGGAATTGCCCCTAACCTCACGCCGGTCTATTTAGGTCGCCATGAGCGACACCACTTCACGCTTTTCCGGCTGGATCGATCTCGCCAACCCGACGCGCTTCGTCGGGCTGGCCGACAAGGTCATTCCGTGGCTGGCGGCTATTGCGGCGATCCTGCTTGGCGCGGGCCTCTATATGAGCTTCACCGCGCCAGAGGATTTCCAGCAGGGCATCACCGTGCGCATCATGTATATCCACGTTCCCTTCGCCTGGATCGCCATGATGTGCTACACGATCATGGCGATCTCGGCGCTGGGCACACTGGTCTGGCGCCATCCGCTGGCCGATGTTGCGCTCAAATCGGCGGCCCCGATCGGTGCCACCTTCACCGCGCTGGCGCTGATCACCGGCTCCATCTGGGGCAAGCCGATGTGGGGCACCTGGTGGGTATGGGACGCGCGGCTGACCTCTGTCTTCGTGCTTTTCCTGATGTATCTCGGCATCATCGCGCTGACCCGCGCGCTGGATGACGCCGGCCGCGCCGCCTGGGCGGCGGCCATCATCACGCTGGTCGGCTTCATCAACATCCCCATCATCAAGTTCTCGGTCGACTGGTGGAACACGCTGCACCAGCCGGCCTCCGTCTTCCGCCTCGGCGGCCCGACCATCGACCCATCGATGCTATGGCCGCTCGCCGTGATGGCGCTGGGTTTCACGGTGCTGTTCTTCGCCCTGCACCTGATGGCGATGCGCACGGAGATTTTCAGGCGGCGGGTGACGGCGATGCGGAGAGTGGCGGCAAGGCAGGCGGAGCGGCAGTAGGGCTCACCCCATCTTCCCTCGCGCCGCCACTGGCAGCGTTTCCAGCACCGTGTCTCCATCGATCAGATGCACCTGATCGAACAAATTCGTCACCACGCAGCAATGATCGGGCACGACGCGCACCCGCTCACCGATGTGCAAGGCGGCGCCGTCGGCAAGCGTGACGGTGCCGTGCTCTTCGCTCAAACCCGTTACGCGGGCGCCCGGCATGCCGAGCAGCTCGCCGAACTCCGGCAGGCCGAGCGTATCGGAAGACAGCGCCTTGCTGCCTGAATCGAGGATGGCGCGGGTCGGCGTCGGGTGGCTGACGACGGTGGCAAGCACCGTCAGCGCGCAGTCGTCCAGCGTGCCGACGCCTTTGGCAACCTGATAGCGGTCGAGGTAGATATAGGTGCCGGGCCGGTATTCGGTGACGATGCTGTTCTCGCCCGAGCGCCACATATCCGGCGTGCCGCCGCTGGAGACGCGCACGCATTCGAGCCCCGCCGCGGCAAGCGCGTCGTGCGCGCTTTTCAGCCAGGCCTCGGCTTGCGCCGCGCGGCCGGCCGCCGGATAGGTCATCAGCCCGCCGAAGGCGAGGCCCTTGGCCTGGTCGATTACCTTCGCAAGCGCCACCGCATCGGCCGGGCTCTGCACGCCGCAGCGGCCCATGCCGGTGTCGCACTCGACCAGCACCTGCAGCGGATGACCGGCATCGGTGAAGGTGGCAGCAAGGCCTTCCAGCGTCTCATGGCTGTCCGCCGTCACCGAGAGCGTGACGCGCCCATGCAGCGCCTTCAGCCGCTCCAGCTTGGCGCGGCCAAGGATGTTGTAGGGCAGAAAAATATCCTCAAGCCCCGCATCGGCCATCACTTCGGCCTCGCCGATCTTCTGGCAGGTGATGCCGACCGCGCCCGCCGCGACCTGCTTCTTCGCCCAGTAGGGCAGCTTGTGCGTCTTGATGTGCGGCCGCAGCTTCAGCCCGTGGGCGTCGGCATGCGCCTGCGCTTTTTTGATGTTGGCTTCGGCACGGGCCGCATCGATCAGGATCGCCGGCGTGTCGAGGTCGTCTATGCTTGGCATGAAATCACCATTCAAAGCATGTCTCCCGAGAGCGGGATCCGGTTTCTGGACAAAGACATGCGCAAAATCGAAAAGTCCGGCTGGGTTTATGGTCCCGATCCGGCCGGATGTCACGGGGCCAGAACAGCGGGTTTGCGTCGACAGCCGACCGGCATTGGGCTATTCGGATGGTCAGATTTCAGCAAGGCATCGGCCGGAGGAGAACCATCATGAAGCGCTCCAAGATCAACGACATCATCCGCGAAGCCGACGCCTTCATCCGCTCCTTCGGCTATATCATGCCGCCCTTCGCCTATTGGTCGCCGGAAGAGATGAAGGCGCACAAGGCCGACTCTTCCGCCATCTTCACCTCGCGCCTCGGCTGGGACATCACCGACTACGGCCAGGAGAAGTTCGACGAGCTCGGCCTGTTCCTGTTCACCGTGCGCAACGGCCGCTACGAGGACATGAAGCTCGGCATGGGCATGCTCTATGCCGAAAAGATCATGATCTCGCGCAAGGACCAGCTCTCGCCGATGCACCGCCACAACATCAAGGCCGAGGACATCATCAACCGCGGTGGCGGCAAGCTGGTGCTGGAACTCTTCATGCACGACCGCGACGGCGGCATCGACCCGAAGGCCGAAGTGTCGGTGCCGGTCGACGGCACCATCACCAGGTTGCCGGCCGGCGGGCTGCTTAAGCTCGATCCCGGCCAGAGTGTCACGCTGCTGCCCGGCGTCTGGCACGCCTTCTGGGCCGAGGGCAAGGATGTGCTGATCGGCGAGGTGTCGACCGTCAATGACGACCTCACCGACAACGTCTTCCGCGAGCCGATCGGCCGCTTCTCCAACATCGACGAGGACGTCGCGCCGCTGCACCTCCTGGTGTCGGACTATGAGAAGTGGGTGGGGTAGGCGAGGGAGGCTGCGGCCTACCGCGCGTACTTATCCGCCTTGCGGTTCCCAAGCAGCAGCTTGCGTTCCAGATGAGCGCGCAGCTCGCCGTAGTAGGCGGTGAGGAAAGCCTTTGAATCGACCGGCTCGACTCTCGTGCCGATCTTGCGAGCGATGGTCTCCGCCACAGCTCTGAGCGCTGAATAGTCGTCGCGACGCAGCACTTCTTCCAGTTTCTGCAATTCGGCGATTCCATAGGCGTCGAGTTGAGCGGGGCTGAACTGGAAGCGGGCGGCAACCGGGTCCTTTCGCAATGAAAGGTCCTCGACCAGCGCCACTTTCGGCACCTCGACCACCCAGGTGCCGGCGAGCAGGTCGCCGATCCTCAGCCGGTCGCGGTTGAACAGCGGGAACAGCGAGAACAGCAGCGTCCACACCAGGCCGAAAATGGTCGACAGCGTGTCGGCGACATCCGCGCTGGCGCGCGCGGCGAGGATCGAAAGCGGCAGGAAAACCTCGATCTCGCGCATCAGGTTGCGCGCGATGACCTGGTCCAGCGTGAGGCCGGCGCCGCTGCGCGACGCGACCCTCACGCCAACCATGCGCTTGCCCGGTGTGGCTGCCCGACGTCCCGCCTCGAAGGCGATGAAATAGACGTTGCGCAGGAAGAAGATGAAGATGATCCAGACGATGAACAGCGGCTCGGCATCTTGCACGCCAAGCCCGCCAAGGCCGAACAGCGCGACGAGGCTGACCACGATTGCCGCCACGACGATGATCACCACGTCGAGCAGGAATCCGGAAGCGCGTGTGCCGGCGTCGGCCAGCTTGACCCTTAGGTCGACGCCCTCCGGCGTGACCAGCGGGCGGATCAGTGCTGCCGGGTTCTTGACCTTCGCTGCCCTAGCGGTCGCCATGCCGCACCGTCCGGAACAGGTAGAAATAACAGAGCCAAAAGGCCAGCATGCCGCCGCCGATCGAATAGCGGGCGAGATCGCTGTTGATCGTTTGCCGGCCGATGCCTTCCAGCAATCCGGCGAAAAGCAGCATCACCGTGACGCCGATCATGGCGGTCGCCGCCACGCGTCCGGCCCGGGCGGCAGCCGCCATGCGGGTCAGTTCGCCGGGAAAGGCAATGCTGGTGCCGATGCGCATGCCGGCCGCACCCGCGATGGCGATGGCGAACAGCTCCGTCGTGCCATGGATCGAAAGCCAGCCGCCGAGCTCGAAACCCAGGCCCTTGGCGGCATAGATCTGGAAAATGGCGCCGAGCATGCAGCCATTCATCAGGATGATCAGGACGCTCGGCACGGCAAAGGCGAAACCCAGCGCAAACGCCAGGATCGAGACCTGCGTGTTGTGGGTGAAGAGATAGGCGGCGAATCCCGACAGGAAATGGTCGCCGCCGCCGTAAAGCACGCCGCGCAGCGTCTCGGCCGAGGAGTCCGGATTGCGCCCGCCGGCCAGACTCGGCGCGATGATGGCGTCGTACCAGCGCTTGTCGGAGGCGACCAGCCAATAGCCGGCGATCGCGCCGATCGTCGTGAGGGCGACCGACGTCCACACCTCGCGCCACAGATCGCGGATCGCCGCCGGCCAATCGTGCAGGAAGAAGTCGCCGATACGCGTCCGCAAGGAGCGCCGCGCGCCGTAGAGGTAGAAGTAGCCGCGCAGGCACAGCGCCTCGAGATAGGCGATCAGCGCGCTGTCGAGCGATGTCGCGCGCGCCACTGAAAGCGAGGACAGCGCCGAGCGGTAGAGTAGGGGGAGCGACAACAATTCGTCTTCCGACAGTGCGCGCGGCGCGCGTTTCTCGACCCGCGCCAACAGCGCCTCGAAGGCTTTCCAGTCGGCCTCGCGCTCCTGGCGGAAGCTCGCCAGCGACTGGCGCACCGCATCGGTGCCGGCGGCGAGCGTCATAGAAGGTTCCCCTCCTTGAGCTGGATATAGCGTTCGACCAGCGCCGGGCCGAGCCGCTGATGGTCGGCCTCGATGACATGCGCGCCGAGCAGCCTGAGCCTGCCGATCACCACCTGCCGCTGCTTCAGGAGATCACCGGCGGTGACGGAGCGGGCGACATCCTCTGGCGCCGCCGGCGCCATGTCGGCCAGCGTTTCGAGCTCCACGTCCCGCATCAGCATGAACAGCACCAGATGCCGCTCGGTCAGCCGGCCGACGGTGCGCAGCATCAATTCGGCGCTGATCGGGTCGACGAAATCGGTGAAGACGATGACCAGCGAGCGCCGATCGAGCCTGGCTGACAGCGTGGTCAGCGCCAGGGTGAAATTGGTCTCTTCGGTCGAATAGTCGATCTCGGCGGCGCGCTTCTGGATCATGGTGAAGCTGGGCGAGCCCCGCACCGCGCCGCTGGAGACGCGCGGCCGGGCATCGAAGGAGAACAGGCTGACGAGATCCCCACCCTTGAGCGCGATGAAGGCCGACAGGAGTGCGGCCGTCACCGCCCGGTCGACCTTCGGCACGCCATCGACCGGCTCGCACATCAGCCGGCCGCTGTCGATCGCCAGAACGATGTTGTTGTTTTCCTCGATCCGGAACTCGCGCGCCAGAAGCTTGCCGTGGCGGGCGCTGCGCTTCCAGTCGATCATGCGCCGGCCCATACCGGGCTGATAATCCTTCAGCGCTTCGAATTCGCGGCCCTGTCCAGCGCGCTTCTGCGCATGGCCGTCGGCAAGCGCGGAGCGCTGCAGAAGCGTGATCGCCTCGTCGCGCGCGCTGTCGACATTGGTCAGCACCGCGACCTTGCGGTCGACCGGCAATATGACCTGGTTCCACACAAGCCCGAACGGGCCCTGCCAGCGCAGCCAGAGCCGGTCGAAACTGGCGATGCCGCGCCGGATCGCCTCGAATTCGAGGTCGAGCGTGCCGCCATTGGCCGGCAGCGCGCCGCCGATGCCGGCGACCGGCTGAACCCGCTGATCATGCCCGACGCGCGCTTGCAGGCGCCGCAGCTTAGCTCCGACACCGGCCGCGATGTGCAACGTGAAGCGTCCGCCGATGCCGACCTGCGGCGGCGCCGTCAGCACAGCATCGAGCGAGGCGCGGCCTCTGCCCGCGGCCGCATCCACCGCCAGGAAGGCAATCAGAACGCAGATCCACAACAGGCCGAGATACCAGACAGAGGGCAGCGCGAGCGCGATCAGGAAGGCGGGGATCGCCCCCGCCGCTGCTGCCCAGACCGCTCGCCCGCTCGGATAGATCAACGCGGCGCTTCCGTATGGTCGACGAGGTCGGAGACGATCTGCTCGACCAGCCGCCCGTCGATCTGCGCGGCCGGCGAGAGAACCACGCGGTGGCGCAGCGCCGGCACGGCCAAGGCCTTGACGTCGTCCGGGATGACATAGTTGCGCCCGTCGAGCGCCGCCCTGGCGCGCGCGGCTCTCGCCAGCATGGCGCCCGCGCGAGGGCTCGCGCCCACCTCCAGGTCAGGGCTTTCGCGCGTGCCGCGCACCAGTGCCGCGATATAGCCGACGACATCGCCGACCAGCGTGACGTCGCCGACGGTGGCAAGTGCGGCTTCCAGCGTCTTGCGGTCGGTCTGCGCCTTGATGCCGTATTGCCCGATATCGTGCGAGGCCGAGCCGCCGCCGTGGTTGACGATGATGGCACGCTCCTCCGCGAGGTCCGGATAGCTTACCCGGTGCTTGAACAGGAAGCGGTCGAGCTGAGCCTCGGGCAGCGGGTAGACACCCTGATGCTCGATCGGGTTCTGCGTTGCCACCACCATGAAGTTCTGCCCGAGCGAATGCGTCGTGCCGTCGAAGGTGACGGCGTGTTCCTGCATGGCCTCGAGCAGGGCGGCCTGCGTCTTCGGCGGCGTGCGGTTGATTTCGTCGGCGAGCAGCAGATCGCAGAAGATCGGGCCGCGCGTCAGCGTGAACTGCCCGGTCTGGAAATTGTAGATGTTGGCGCCGACGATGTCGCCGGGCATCAGGTCGGGCGTGAATTGGATGCGGCCATAGGCGACGCCCAGCGCCTGCGCGAAGCAGCGCGCCGTCATGGTCTTGGCGGTGCCCGGCGGGCCTTCGAGCAGGATATGGCCGCCGGCAAACAGCGCCGTCAGCATCAGGTCGACCGTGTCGTGCTGGCCGGTGATCGCTTTCGCCACTTCTTCCCTGATCGCGTTCGCCAGGGCCTTCACTTCATCGACGTTCACTGAGCCTCCTTGCCGTCCAGTCATGCAGCTGTTCGGCTGCTTCATGCATTCCTGCCAAACTGTTGGATTCGTTCGCGGCCTGGAAGCGCCGGGTGAAGCCGTGCGCCTCGCTCTTGTCGCGGGAATCGAGCCAACGGTCGAGCGCCTCGCCCTGCAGCCCGTGCGGCGCGCCGAGCAGCGCGCCGGCGCGCTGCCGCACCAGCGCCGCGTATCGGTCGCCGAGCCCTTGCAACCGCCCGGCGCGCCTCAAGAGCATCGCCGTGGTGTCGACCAGCGCCCGCTTGCCGAAGGCGATGGCACGGCCTTCCGCCTTTGGCGGCCCGAAGCGGCCGAGCCCGTGCAGGAAGGCAAGCGCGGCCGCCACCAGCACCGAAAGCGTCAAAGCCAGGAAGGGCGGTTCGACCAGGAGCTTGGCGAGATCGAATTTCTGGCCGATGCCGTGCAGCGTCAGGTCGAACATGACCGCGCCCTTGGCGGGCTCCAGCATGGCGATCATGTCGAGCGCCGCGGCTGCCGTCTGCTCGTCCTTCAGCCCCGCATTGTTGATGAAGTCGGGATCGGTGAGGATGTAGAAGGGTTCGTTGTCGAGCTCGGTGAGGATGGCTTTGCCGTCACCGGCCGCGATCAGCGGATGATCGTCCGCCACCCATTGCAGTTCGTCCGGCACGGCGATGTTGCGGCCTTGGACATCGATCGTGTCGACCGTCGGCTTGCCTTCGCCGAGCTTCGCCTTGGCGATGCGGCCGAGCCAGTCATTGACGAGCGAGTTCGGCAGCCGTTCGATTTTCGTTTCCCAACCGTCCCGGCCCAGCAATGGCATGGTCTGCCATTTCGGCAACACGAAAAGCGTGTCCTTGCCCGAGCGCAGCTTGATGAGGTGATCGAGCGCGGCCGGGTCGCTGCCCGGCGCGATGGTGACGACGAGCAGGAAGGTCGAAGCCAGCGGCGACTCCAGGTCCTTCTCGCCGCGCTCCATCGGCGGCGCCTGTCCATTGGTGAGCTTCAGCCATTCGACAAGCCCGACATAACCGGTGCCGCCTTTCGAGAACGGCGTGGCGCCGCCTTCTGGCTGGCGGAAATCGGGCGCATAGGTGGACAGCAGGAAAAAGCCGGCGGCGGCCAGAAGACTGGCGAAGATGCCCCAGAACAACGTCTTGCGGCTGAACGGCTCCTGCACTGTTTCCGTCGTTGCCGCGCTCATGCCCAGGCGTCCCGGAAGGCGAAACGCTCATAGGCGCCGCGCGCCTGCTGCCACCCTTCGGCGCCGACGGGCCGCCGGGCAAACAGGGCGGCTTCGACGATGCGGGCGATCTCGCTGAAGGCGGCGCGGGGCCGGCTAGGGATCGAGCCGGCGGCCGCGATGTCGCGCGCGGTGAGCGACGGTCGCAGGAAGTCCGGTATGCGGGTCGCGATGTCGGCGACGCTGCGGCGCAACAGAAGATGCACCGCCTCGTCAAACTCGCCGCGCGCGGCAAGCGCGTCTGCTTCGGAGAGCAGGACCTGGGCGACACCCACGTCCGGGCGCCATTCCTCCTTCTCCTCGGTCTCCTGGCGCTTGCGCCGCCAGGGCAGGCGCCAAGCGACGCCTCTGGCTTCAAGCAGGAGCAGAAAAGCGATGATCGCGACGCCGATGATCACCGCGCCCCAGAACAGATAGATCATATAGGGGCCGAGCTTGGCCAGGCCATCCAGCAGCGGCTTCAGCCACTCGGGCGGCTCGGGCCGCACATAGGTCGGCAGCCCGAACTGGATCGAATCGTCAGTCAGCAGTTGCTTGTGCAACTGTGCCAGCCGTTCCGCGTCTTCCGTCCCTGCGGCTGTCACCCGCCCGTTTCCCCTGCAACCTGCGGTTCGGAACCGACACTGGCAATACGCCATGACAATTGCAAGTGCACTGGACGCAGCCCCGCAATCTTGGCAAATTTACTTTGAAGTCATCGATTGGATGCAGCGATGACTCGGGGGAAATTATCATGACCACTGCGACATTGGGACAACCCGGCAGGTTCGAGATCGGCAGGGTATTCAGCAATACCTTCGCCGTCATTGGCCGAAACATCGGGCTTTGCGTGGGGCTGGCGGCGCTGTTCGCCGGCCTGCCGACATTGGTGATCCGGATGGCGACCCAGCCTCAGATCGACGCGATACTGCAAAGGGATCCTGGTGCCATGCCTGATCCGAGCGCGGCATTTCGCAATTCCTACATCACCATCATCGCCGGTCTGGTTTCATTTGTGTGCACGCTTCTGCTGCAATCGGCGCTGGTGCGGGCGACCATCGAGGACCTCAACGGCAAGCGGCCGTCCTTCGGCGACTGCGTCCAGATTGCGATCCGCTTTCTGCTGCCGACGCTGGCGATCGGCATTCTTGTCGCTCTCGGCGCGGGCATCGGCCTGATGCTGCTGATCGTGCCGGGTATCATCCTCTGGCTCGGCTGGTCGATGTCGGTGCCCGTCCTGATCCAGGAGCGGCGGGGCGTTTTTGGCTCGATGTCGCGCAGCCGAGCCCTGACCAAGGGCAGCCGCTGGTCGCTGTTCGGCCTGTTCCTCATTCTCATCATCATCGCCATGATCGTCCAGTGGGGAATACTGCTCGTCCTCGTGCTGTTCGGCGGCATCATCGCCGAGATCGGCGCCGCGCTGGTGCAGACCGTGGTGTCGATGGTGCTCTCGATCGCCACGGCAGTGAGCTATGTCGAGCTGCGCCAGGCGAAGGAAGGGGCAAGCATCGACGAGCTGGCGGAGATTTTCTCGTAGCGGCCGGCACCGTCGAGGAGCGACAGCCGCCTAGTGACAACAGCAACAGTCCGCCTGCACGCTCGTCCGGCACATGCATGATGACGTTATCGCCACGTCCGCCTTGGCCAGCGCCGCAGCCAACTTCGCCTGCAGCTCCGGCAACTCGTCTTTCTCGCCGCGCCGCTTGAGGCATTCGACCAGCCCGTGCAGCGCCCAGATATTGTCCGGGTGCTGGGCGCAACGCTGCACGGCGCCGCTCAAGCCCAGATCGTCGCGATAGACCTGCTCGGCCTCCGCCGCATGGCCCTGGTCGAGCAGCAGCGCCGCCAGCGCGTGGCGCGGCGGATGCATCCAGGCCCATGGCTCTGTGTAGGAGAGATTGTCGTCAAGCTCGACCGCGCGCCGCAGATGACCATAGGCCTCGTCATGCCTGCCCCGATGATAGGCGAGCTCGCCGTCGAGCAGTGCCGCGCCCACCGCGAGCGAGGCTTTCGTCGGGTTGCTGAGGAAGCGGCGCTCGGGTGGAATGCTCTCGATCTGCCGGCTAAACAAATCGCGCTCGCGCTCGGCGTCAGCGAATTGGCGCAGCGTCGCATGCGCCACGCCCTTGGCGTAGTGCTGCAGCGCCGTGGTCACCACATAGAGATCGGGCTCACCGTTCATCGGCTCGTCGATGATCTCGCGCCAGCGCCCGAAGCGCACCTGCACATGCGATCTCATCGCGTGATAGCCCTCGACCGTCTGCGTCAGCTTCGGCCGCTCGGGGATACTGACGACGTCGCGCGTCACCAGGCTGCGTACCTTGTCGGCCGCCCACAGAGCAGGGCGGTACTGGCCAAGAAACATGCAGGTGAACATCATCAGATGCAGGTCGTGGCAGCAACCAAGCAGGTAATAGGTCGGCTCGCCGGCATAGGCGAGGTAGAGGTCGTTGGCGCGCACCGCCTTCTCGCTGGCCAGCTTCGCCTTCTCATACTCGCCGCACAGCACGTAAATGTGCCCCGGCATATGGTTCATATGGCCGGCATCCGGGCACATCGCCCCCAGCCGCTCCGCCGAGCGCATGCCGCGTTCGGGCTGCGTCGACATTTCAAGCAGGTGGATGTGCAGATGCAGGGCGGCCGGGTGCGGCGCGGTCCCTGCCTCGTCGGATAGCCGGATCGAGCGCTCGCAGATCTCCAGCGCCTCGAGCACATCCGAATTCGGCGCCGGCGCGCCGGTCTTGAGGTTCCACAGGCGCCGCACCGTGCGCATCATCAGCGCCTCGACCGTCAACGCCATCACGTCATGGTCGTGGGGGAAATCGCGAAAAACCTGCCGCATCGCGGCGGCGTAGGCGTCGTCCCATTTTTCGAATTCCGCGGCGCTCACGCCATGCGGCTGCTGGAAGCGAGCGCCGAGCGCTTCGATCAGCCGCCGCTCGACAGGGCTCGCGCCCGCCGCATTGGCTTGCGCCAGCCGCACATGCTCGAAACAGCGCCTGGCGGCATGATCGGCCTCGGCCTTGCCATGCTCCTTCCAGGTCAGATTGTAGAAAGGCCCGGCGGCATAGGCGATGCCCCAATGCACGAAGGCGCAAGCTGGATCGCTCTCCAGCGCCTTCTCGAAGCATTTGATCCCCTCCTCATGGTTGAAGCCGTAGCACCAGTTCAGCCCGATATCGAACCAGCGCTGCGTTTCGGCCGAGGATGTGGAGATCGGGCGGCGATAGGCGCCGAGGTCGAAGTGATCCATGCCTTGCTGTTCTCGTATTTCGCGCCGGCGGGTACCGGTCGAGCGCAATCTGAGCTGAAAGGCAATCGCTTGGCAAACGGCTTCTCAGCTATCGAACCGCGCGGGTCGGAACGACTCAAGCAACGCATTAGGTGTGCCGCTGACAATCTCACCAGCGAGCAATTCTCCCACCACGAGGCCGAGCGTCGCGCCGCTGTGGCTGAAAACGACGTGATAGCCAGGAATGCCGGTCAGCTGGCCAACGACCGGTTCGCCATCGGCCGGAATTGGTTTCGGGCCCATGTGAAGGCTCTCCAGGATAAGCCTCGGATTGCCCTCCAGCACTTTGGAGGCTTCCTCGAGCAGCCCCGCGATCGTGGATGGCTTGGCCTCGTATGTGCCATCGTCGCGCACGATGACTTCCTCTTCAGACCATGCCGAATCCAGCGCGAAGGCGCCGTTCGGCGTCGGGCGGATGGCGACGCGCGGCGTGTTCAGCACGGCTCGGAGCGGATGCTGGATCGGCTTGCTGAAGACGAGGAGCGCACGCGTGGTGCCGTCGCCGATACGCCTGCCAACCTTGGCAGCCATGTCCGGTACTGCCGGGCCGGTCGCAACCACCACTGCATCGGCAGCAACCGCCTGGCCGGAGCCGGTCCTTACACCGTTGGCGCGGCCATTGGCGAGCGTCACCTCGGCGGCGCCGGCATCGGTCACCACGCGCCCGCCAAGTTCGCGAAATTCCCTCAAGAGGAGGTCGATCAGAGAAGGCAGGTCTACCCAGCCTTCGCCGGCATTGAAGATGGCGCCCTGAGGCGAGATAGCGCGCGGGTCGACACCAGGCGTGACGGCGCTGAGTTCAGAAGGCGCGAGCAACTGTGTCTGGTAGCCAATCGACCGCTCGTGCCGGTGGATTTCCGCTATTTGGTTGGAGGAATTGTCGGCGTCCCAGGTGAGGCCGCCGTCGAACCGCAGCCAGGCGCTGCAATCGTGACTGGCCGCAAAAGCCTTGTAGCGCTCAAGGCCTTGAACACGCAGCTTGTGATATGCTGCCGAGCGCTTTCGCGCCGAATTGAGCCACGCCAGTGAGCGCGACGATGCCCCATTCGCAACGGGACCGTCATTGACGAGGGTCGTGTCCGCGCCAAGCCGGGCGAGATGGACAGCCGTCGATACGCCAAAGATGCCGCCGCCGATGATGACGACCTTGAGTGCGGATTTACCAGTCATTTGTGCAGCTTTCGATTGTCGCAACGGGTTGAGTTTGAAGGAGGCTGAGCACGTCGGCCACCTGGCGCGGCGTTCCTCACAGCACCTCGGCCAGGAACTGCTTGAGCCGCTGACTCTTCGGTCGGTCGAAGATCTCCGCCGGCGGCCCGACCTCGACAATGCGGCCTTCGTCCATGAACGCGACCTGGTCGGCTACCTTGCGGGCGAATCCCATCTCGTGGGTCACGACGATCATGGTCATGCCGCGCCGAGCGAGATCGGCCATCAGGTTGAGCACGCCTTTGACGAGTTCCGGATCGAGCGCGCTGGTGACTTCGTCGAAGAGAATGACCTCGGGCTCCATCGCGAGAGCCCGCGCGATCGCCACGCGCTGTTGCTGGCCGCCCGAAAGGCGGCTCGGACGGTACCCCGCGCGGGCGGCAAGACCCACTTCCGCCAGGCGCGCTTCGGCTGTGCGCCTGGCCTGGCTTGCCGGCATGCCCTTGATCCTGGTCAGCGCCAGCATGACGTTCTCGATCGCTGTATGGTTCGGGAACAGGTTGAAATGCTGGAAGACCATGCCGACGCGCCGGCGCAGCATCTCCGGTTTCATCGCCAGGATGCTCTGGCCGTCGAGCAGCACGTCGCCGGCCTTGGGTTCGACCAGCCGGTTAAGGCAGCGCAGCAGCGTCGACTTTCCCGAACCGGACGGCCCGATGACGCAGGTGACAGTGCCGGGTTCGACCTTGAGCCTGATTTGCTTCAGGACCTGCAATTCGCCATAGGCCATGTCGAGATCGCTCACTTCGAGGCTGCCGGCCTTGATCGCCGGCCGTGCAGCGCCCGACGAGGCGGTGTCCTTCAACTCGCCGACCTCAACCAACCCGCTGACCACGCCGCCCGGCTTCTGCTTGCCGAGGCGCAAGCGGTTGTCGATGGTGTTGACGACGTGGGTCAGCGGCACGGTGATGATAAGGTAGAACATGCCGGCCAGAAGCAGGGGCGACAGATTGCCGGTGACGACCGCCTGGTCCTGGCCGATGCGGAAAATCTCGCGTTCTGAGGCCAGCAGGCCGAGAAAATAGACGAGGCTGGAATCCTTGACGTTGCCGATGAACTGGTTGACCAGTGCGGGAAGCACGCGGCGTATGCCCTGTGGAACTACGATCAGCCGCATGCCCTGGCTGTAGCTCATGCTAAGCGCGCGGCAGGCCTCCATCTGGCCGCTTTCGACGCTCTGGATACCGGAGCGGAAAATCTCCCCGATATAGGCGCCTGCAATCAGGCTGAGCGCCAGGATGCCGAGCGGGTAGGGCGAGGGGCCGAAGATCTCGCGCCCGATCCGGGCGAAGCCCTGGCCGATCAAGAGGATGGTGAGGATGGCCGGGAGACCGCGAAAGATGTCAGTATAGACGCGTGCCGGAATGCGCAGCCAGGCAGAGCGCGAGATGCCCATCACGGCGAGCACCATGCCGATCAGGATGCCGAGCACTGTCGAGGCCGCGGCGAGGATCAGCGTGTTCTTCAGCCCGACAGTGAGCAACGACGGCAGCACCGATGCCATCGCGTCCCAGTCGAAGAAGCTCCGTTGAAGATTTGCGAGCCAGTCCATTCGTCATCCCGCATTGCGAGGCGGCGCAAATGGCCGCTCGGCCGGTCATTTGCCGTCTGCCAAGGGAATGGCCGCCGGCGTTCGCACCGGCGGCCGAGTTCGGGTCAGTTCTTCTTGGGGAGGTATTGATCCGGCATCGGCGATCCGGGGAACCATTTCTGGTAGAGGTCCCGCCAGGTACCGTCCTGCATGGCTTCGTGGATGCCCTTGTTGAGCGCCTCGCGGAACGCGTCGTTGCCCTTGCGCACCACAAATCCAGCGGGTGCGTCAAACGACGGGATGTTGACGGCGATCTTCAGGCTCGGATAGCGCTCGCCGTATTGTTTGGCAGCTTCATAGTCGAGGAAGTGACCGTCGATCGTGCCGTTGTTGAGCGCGGCGATGGCCGAGTTGTTGTCTGGGAACTTCACCAGGTCCGTGTTCTTGAAATTGTTGGTGGCATAAATCTCCTGCAGCGTCCCCTGGACCACACCGAGCCGCTTGCCGGCAAGGCCGTCGGCGGAAGTGATCTTGGGGTCCGACGTCAGCACCGACAAATATCCGGCGAGATAGCCGTCCGAGAAATCGACGGTCTTCTTGCGCTGCTCGGTCGTTCCGATCGCGGCGACCGCGACGTCGAAGCGCTGGTTGGCGACCGACGGCATCAGCGCCGAAAATTCCTGGCCGGTGAAAGTCACCTGGTCCGGCTTGAAGCCCATCCGACCTACCACGTTCAGGAAGAATTCGAGATCGAACCCCGTGAACTTGCCGTCGGCAGTGGTGAAGGCATAAGGCTTGGCATCTCCCATCGTGCCGACGCTGATCGTCTTGGGATCTATGAGATTGTAGGGATTATCCGTCGCCCACGCCTTTGGCAGCGATAGGACGGCAAGCGCGACTGCTAAGATGAAGGCGCCGACGCGCTGACGTCGGCTTGAAATGAAAAGACGTCTGATGTGCATGGTTGTTCTCCACTCTGAAGATCGGTCCGTGCGGGGGGCACAGCGAACAATTTCTGTACGGCCTGCGATCGACGCCATGGGGCGGTTATGAGACCGGTCTCAAATGCGTATGAGACCGGTCTCTTGACATTTGTAGGCACGACGACGAGCATCCGTCAACGAATTTGAAGAGCGATTTTTCCACAATGAAGCGTCCGCCCAAGATTTCCTCTATCACTGTCAGCGACGTTGCCCGGGAGGCGAAGGTTTCGAAGGCGACCGCTGCGCGCGTCCTGGGCGGCTATGGCCGCGTCAGTCAGTCAGTGCACGCGGCCGTGTTGGAGGCGGCCAAGGCGCTGGGCTATCGGCCGAACGAGCTGGCGCGCAGCATGACGACCGGCCGTTCGGGTAGTATCGGGGTCGTCGTCGGCGACATCGAGAACCCTTTCTTCTCGCTCGCGGTGCGCGGCATAAGCGATGTCGCAAGGTTGTCGGGCATCAACGTCATTCTGGCCAACTCGGGTGAGGAGGTCGAAGCGGAAAAGAGCGCCATACGCGTGCTCCTGGCAAAGCAGGTCGACGGGCTGATCGTCACGCCCGCCCAGGCTGCAGACATCGCCCACCTTAGGGAGATTTCCTGCCCGCTGGCGCTGCTCGATCGGGCACTGCCGGAGCTGGATGTCGACACGGTAACGGTGGATGATCGCAACGCTGCGCTACGCGCGACCCGCATGCTGACCCAAGCCGGGCACCGTAGGATCGCCTATGTCACCGCTGCGGTGTTGTCGGGGGATTTTCGCGGTGCCGCTTCAAGGATCAATACTTCCACGGTGCGGGAGCGTATCCTGGGCTTCCTCGAAGCCTGCCGCGAAGCCGACATCGAGAATGCGGAGCGCAATATTCATTTCGGCAGCAGCCGATCGGAGAGGTCCCATGCCCTGCTGCTGGAGATGCTCGGGAGCGCCGACAGGCCAACTGCAATCCTGGCCTCCGACAGCGTCGTGGCGCTCGATCTCTTCAAGGCGATCCGGGAATGCGGCCTCGGCATTCCGCGGGACATATCGCTAGTCACGTTCCACGATGCCGACTGGACCAGCGTGACGACGCCGCCGATCACCGTTATCGATCAGCCGGTCTATGCACTCGGAAAATCGGCGGCGGAGCTTCTGATCCGCCGCCTGAAAGGTGATGATCGGCCCCCTGAAAGCATAGTCCTGCCGACGACGATCATTGAGCGGATGTCAGTAGGTGCTCCCCTGCGCCAGCCGGACGATCAATCCTGACTGTGCAGGCCGCCACAAACCGGCCGACGCGACTGGAGGGTCGCGCCGGCCGCCTCGGTCCTGGGAGGCTCAGGACTCCAGCCACACCTTTTCGAAATGCTGCTCGAGCGCCTGGTGCTGTTCGCAGCCTTGCACGCCCTTGCGATAGGTGCGGTAGACCGAGCGCCAGTAGGGCTGGATGATGATGCCGCTGTCGCGCAAATTGGTCTCGATCTTGGCCATGATCTCTCTGCGCGCCGCGGCGTCCGGCGTCGCAAGCGCCTTGTCGAGAAGCTCGTCGAACTCCTTGTTCGAATAGGCGCTTTCGTTCCAGGCCGCGCCCGATTTATAGGCCAAGGCCAGCACCTGGACGCCGAGCGGGCGGCCGAGCCATTCGGTGCAGGAGTAGGGGAACTTGCTCCAGTCGTTCCAGAAGGTCGCGGCCGGCAGCACTGTGCGCTTGATCTTGAAGCCCGCCTCGCGGATTTGCGCCGCGATCGCGTCCGCGGTGCTCTTTTGCCATTCGATGTCGACCGAGATCAGCTCATATTCGTGTTCGGCCTTGCCGGATTCCGACATCAGCTTCTTCGCCTGGTCGACGTCGCGTTTGGCCGGGCCGATGTCGGCGAATTCCGGATGCATGGGGCCGACATGGTGGTTGTCGGCGGGTTTTCCTCGGCCGTCGAGGCCGAGCTTCAACACCGCCGCATTGTCGACGGCAAGCTGGGCGGCGCGGCGCACTTTGACGTCGTCATAGGGCGCGTTGGCGACATTGAAGCGCGCCACGATGGTCGAGCCGGTGGCGATCTCGGAATTCTGCAGGCCCATCTTGTCGGTCTGCGAGACGGCATCCGACGCGGTCTCGTGATCGGTGTCGATCTCGCCGGATTCGAAGGCCGACAGCATGGCGTTGGGGTCGGAGCCGTAATCGACCCATTTGATGCCGTCGAGATGGAACTCGCCCTTCCACCAGGGCTTGTCCTTACGCTTCACCTCGGCGCCGGTCTCTGCGTCCCAGCTCACCAGCTCGCAGGGGCCGGTGGTGATGGCCAGCGCCTTCTTCGGGTCGGCGTCGCCCTCATAGGAGCGGTGCATGATCAGCGCCGGATAGTCAGCCATGCCGGCGATCAGCGAGATGTCGGGCTTGGGCAGGTTGAGCTTGACGGTGTAGTCGTCGACCTTCTGGATGCCGCCGTCGACCGGCTTCTTGGTGTCGGCATTGACCAGCGCGCCCATGCGCGCCGCGACCGAATTGCCGGCGACCGAGGCGTCGCACCAGCGGTTGAGATTGTGGATCACATCGTCGGCGTTGAATGTGTCGCCATTCGACCAGGTGATGCCCTTGCGCATGTGAAGCGTGATCGTCTTGGCGTCGTCGCTGGTCTCCCAGCTTTCCAAGAGCCAGGGTTCGAAGGAAAAATCGGTGTTCCAGCGCACCAGATATTCGTTGCACTGGCGCGCGACATTCGACATCTCGACGCCATCGAAGGTGCGCGGATCCTTGAACCCCTTGACGTTCATCGCGACGCGCAGCACGCCGCCCTTTTTCGGCTCGGCGGCGCGGGCAGGCGAGGGGGCGATCCCGCCCAGCGCCATCGCGCCGGCGGCGCTGACGCCGAAACCGGCCATCAAGGCCATGTATTCGCGCCGGCTGATCGCGCCTTTCTTGAGGTCATTGGCGGTGGGCTCCGCGCGCGGGTGCAGTTTCCTGTCGGTCAGCATGAATTTCATCGTCGTTCCCTCTGTTGTTGGCGCACGTTGCCCGCGCGGCGGTCTGTTGGGGCAACGACTTGCACGAGCCAACGGTCGCCCCGGGATTGCCAGGCGCGGGGCGGATGCGACCGCCAGGGCGCCGTTGCCTGCGAGGGAATGATAGGTCCGCTTTCCGCGACGAAATGTTTGGTTTTCCGCAGTTCTTGTGCGCTGTTCCGCAGGCTAAGTTGACTCAGACGGCGTCGCCCGCTCATCCGGCCGCTTCGCGGCCACCTTCTCCCCGAGGGGAGAAGAGGTTCGCGCCGGCGCTGACAGGCTCCTCTCCCCTTGGGGAGAGGTCAGCCGAGCGATGCGGAGGCTGGGTGAGGGGGAGCGCCGTTCAATACGGCACTCGCCCCGTCCGAGCGCGCCGATATCCGCAACAATCCGCCCAAACGCCTCCGCCGCGCGCGGCACCGTCGGGCGGGCGCGCAGGAAGGAGTGCACCAGCCGCTTCTCCTCGCGGCACCACGCTTGTCCGCCAGCGGCAACAATCCGGTCGCGATAGGCCTCTCCGTCCGACGACAGCGGGTCGCATTCGGCGGTGGCGATGATCGTCGGCGGCAGTCTGGAAAAGTCACGATCCGTGAGCGGCGAGAACGTTGGGTCGTCGGGTGACTGCCCGGGCGCGGACCGGACGCGCCGGTAGAACTCGATGTCGGCGAGCGTCAGCAGCGGCGCTTCGGCATGCTCGACATAGGAGCGCCCGGTCTCGTCGCTGCCCAGGCCGGGATAGATCAGCATCTGGCCAACGGCGTGCCGTTGATGCCGCCGCGTCGCCTGCGCCACCGCAGCGGCGAGATTGCCGCCGGCGCTCTCGCCGCAAAGCACGATCGGCAGCCCACTGGTCGCGGCGACCCAGTCGAACACGGCCAGCGCGTCGTTGAAGGAAGCCGGATGCAGATGTTCCGGCGCCAGCCGGTAGTCGGCCGAGACCACCTCGAATCCAGTGCCGGCGCAGATCTCGGCGCAGATGTCGTCATGGCTGTCGAGGTCGCCGAGCACGAACCCGCCGCCGTGATAGTAGACGACGATCGCCGCCGGCTTACCCTCCATGCGATAGCGGCGGACCGGGATCGCATGCGCCGCGGTAGCGACGATGCCGTCACTGGTGGTCACACCCTCGGGACGGCCTTGGTGAAACGCCACGCACATCCGGTCATAGACCGCGCGCTGCTCGGCGATCGGTGCCGCAACGATCTCCGGCGGGTACCAACTGTTGACCTTGTCGATGTATTCCCAAAGCTCCGGGTCGAGCCGATCGGCATATTTGCCGCGGCTCGCCGGATCGGTTGCGTTGCCAGCCACTACCGTCAGAGCTCGGCGTAGAGCCGCGCCGCGTTCTCGAAGGTGAAGCGCAGCGGCACCGAACCCTCGAC
>NZ_RZRX01000399.1:0-3659 GCF_003997405.1 Mesorhizobium sp. M2A.F.Ca.ET.042.01.1.1 | reverse complement strand
ATATGGTCCGCTGCCGACAGCCGGTTGTCGAGCTCGTAGGGCGTGCCGGAGCCGGGCGCCGCCGATTGCGTCTCGCCCATCTTGAGATAGACCGGCGCGACATAGACCTCGTTCAGCACCTTGTGGCGGTTCTTCAGCCAGCGGATGTCGATGGTAACGGCGACCGCGAGCAGGATGCCGAGCACCATCTGGTTGGTGCCGGTGCCGTAGCCGAGCCGGATCAAGCCATTTGTCATGGTGAGCACGATGATGGCGCCCATCAGGCCCTTGACCACCGAGCCGCGCCCGCCGCCGAGGCTGACGCCGCCGACCACCGCCGCCGTCAGCGCCATGATCTCGAGATTGAGGCCGGTGCCCGGGCCCGCCCCGCTCAGCCGGCAGGCGATGAGAAACCCGCCGATCGATGAGCAGAAGCCGGAAAAGACATAGGTCATAAACACGGTGCGGCGCACGCGGATGCCGGCATTGTGCGCCGAACGCCGCGAGCCGCCTACCGCCAGCACATGCCAGCCCGGCCGCGAGCGCGTCAGCGCGATATGCGTGACGATGGCGAGGATGACGGCCAGCCAGACCGAAATCGACAGGCCCCAGAATGTCCCGTCGCCGATGAAATCGAGCACGTCGGACGAGGCCTGGGAAAGCTGCACGTCGGCGGCGTAGGTGCTGACCAGTATGTCGAACAGCGCCCGCCCGAAGATGAAGGTGACCAGCGTGGTGAGAAAGGCGCGCAGCCTCAGATACCCTACGAGGTAGCCGTTGATGGCGCCGAAGGCGAGCCCGGTGGCGAGCGCCGCGGCCAGGGCCAGCCAGATCGACTGTTCGAGGATGAAGAAGACATAGACGGCGGAAAAGCAGGACAGCGCGAAGATCGAGCCGACCGAGAGGTCGATGCCGCCGCCCAGCATCACCACCGTCATGCCGATGACCACCACCGAGAATTCGCCGAGTTGGCGTGTCGATTCCTGCAGCGAAGTGAGCTTGAAAAAGCCCGGAATGATCGAGCCGAACACGCCGAGCGTCGCCACCAGCGCCAGGAACGGTATCGCATTGTCTGTCCAGCGCTTGGTCAGGATCTCGCCGACCAGATGATCGGGCACGAGATTGTATCGCCAGGCCTGGAGGCGTTCACGAAAAGTCATCGGCGGCTGCTGTCATTCAAACGGGAAAAGAGGTGGCCGGAACGATCCGGCCACCTCGTGGATGCGTTCGGGAGCCGCGCCTTATTTCGCCGCCGCTTCCGCCTGCAGCGCCTTCAGGTCCCAGCAGCTGTCGGGCTTGAGATCCGCCTTCGTCGTCGCCTTCTCCAGCGTGTAGATATAGGTGTGCGAGGTGCCGGCCGGCTGGCCGCTCTGCAGCAGGAACTTGATGATGGCGTTCATGTCGCCCGACTGGCGGGCGAGGTCGGTCATTACCACGGCGCCATAGGTGCCGTCCTGGAGCTTGTCGCAGTCGGCCGTCTTCTCGCCGCCGCCGGTGGTGACCAGG
Source organism: Mesorhizobium sp. M2A.F.Ca.ET.042.01.1.1 (assembly GCF_003997405.1). Taxonomy (NCBI): domain Bacteria; kingdom Pseudomonadati; phylum Pseudomonadota; class Alphaproteobacteria; order Hyphomicrobiales; family Phyllobacteriaceae; genus Mesorhizobium; species Mesorhizobium sp. M2A.F.Ca.ET.042.01.1.1. Next base: position 2,174 of record NZ_RZRX01000399.1, on the reverse strand, counting down.
AACACCTTGCCGTCGAGCTTGGCGTCGCGGATTGCGGCGGATGCCCCGGTGGCGTCGCCATCCCAGAAGTCGATGATCGAGCAGATGTCGGGGTGCTGCTGCAGCATCGTCGTTGTCACGTTGCGCGACGTGGTCGCGTCCCAATTGGAATCCGGCTTGGCGACGACCTGGAAGTCGGGATGCTTCTCCAGCACCTTCATGATGCCGGCATACTGGTAGAGGCTGGACGAGTTCGCCTGGTCGCCCTGCACAAGACCGATCTTCTTGGACGAATTCTCGCCGCAGCCCTTGATGGCCGCTTCCGCTTCGAGCTGGCCGAGCTTGTCCCAGTCGCTGCCGACGAAGGCATCGGCCGGGAAGTTGGCGGGATTGTCGACCAGGATCACATAAGTGCCGGCAGCCTGCGCCTTCTTCATCAGCTTCGAATAGGAATTGAGGTCCGGCGCATGGATGATCAGAACATCCGGCCGGGTGTCGGAAGCGATGGCGTCGGTGATCGCCTGCGCGCCGGCATCGACCACCCAGTTCGGATCGCGGGTCTCGAACGTGCCGCCCCAGGCCTCGACTTCCTTCTTCAGGTAGTGCGCCCAGCCTTGCGCCAGGTCGAAACCCATCGCCAGCGGAACCAGCATGACGCGCTTGCCGTTGAGCGCCTTGGCATAGGCGGCGGGACCTGGATCGTCGGCGGCGAAGCTCGGCGCCGCGAAGGCGGTAACGGCGAGCGCCGTGGCGGCGGCCATCAATGTTCTAAGTAGTCTCATGTCACACCTCTGGTTCGGTTTTCATTGCCGGGCGATCGTCGCGATCGCTCCGGGTACCCCAAAGCAAGATGGGCTGGCCCATCTGCTCTAAATATCGCCCTGTTGCGCGGTCTGCTCGTCGCGCGGGTTGATGATGCCGTCGACGATGATGGCTCCGAGCAGGATCGCCGCCTTGATCAGGTTCTGGTAGAGCAGCGGAATGTCGATGATGGTCATGGCGTTGAGCAGGATGCCGATCAGTGCTGCTCCCACCAGTACGTTGCGCACCCCGCCCCTGCCGCCCGAAAGGCCGATGCCGCCGATCACCGCCACCAGCACGATGTCGTAGAGCAGGGTCGAATTGACGACGCGCGTGTTGATCGAATGCAGGCTGGCCGCCGTGAGCAGGCCGGCGATCAGCGCCACGACCGCCGAAAGCGCGTAGCGCAGCACCAGCATGGGGCGCACCGGAATGCCGATGTTGCGCGCCGCGACCGGGTTGTCGCCGGCGAAATAGATGAAGCGGCCCCATTTGGTGTAGCGCAGGAACAGGAAGACCAGGAACGCCAGTCCGGCAAAGACGAAGACCTCGACCGGGATGTCGAGGAAGCGCAGGCCACCGAGCAGCTCCACCCAATGGCCCTGCGGCACCGGAACGGCATCCTGCGTGATCAGTTGCGAGCGCACATAGCCGAAGACGAAGGAGCCCGTGGCCAAAGTGACGAAGATCGCCGGAACGTCGGCATAGGCGACCAGAAAGCCGTTGAGCAGGCCGATGGCTAGAACGCCCGCCAGCACATAGGCGAAGGCCAGCCCGTCCGAGGTGCCGGTGTTGAGCAGTTGCAGGTACCAGGCGACCGACATCGCCATGATCGCCACTGCCGACAGGTCGATGCCGCGCCCGATGATGACGACCGCCATGCCGAGCGCCAGAATGCCGAGCACCGAGACGGATCGGACGATGGCCACCAGATTGTCGGCGGTCAGGAACCCGGGCAGGCCGAGCGCAGCGGCGGCGAACAAAAGGATGGCGATGGCAAAGACGATGCCTTCCTGATTAAGGCGCCTCCAGTTCGGCCAGCCGATCGCGTTCATCGCTTTTGTCTTTCGCCCCGATGGCAAGTCCTGTAGGCCGCCACCCCGCACGAAAGCTAATCGGCTCAACAGCGGCTCGTCAAATGAATCCGCGTTCAAGAACCGCCCCTCTCCGACTATTTTCCGAGTGGACGCATCGATTGCCGTAACTGGCGCAATAGCCGGAAACTCTTGGGCTTTTTGGCTGTTCGTTGCCCCAATCGCGCGGCCCGCGGAAGAACCCGTTCGAAGGCGACGCGGCCGGCGGAATTTGAGTCCGCGAAATCCCCCCGGCGCGACCTCAATTGTTCGTCGAATGGCCTGAAACCTCGGCCCCGGCATTGGCCGGCAGCACCAGGA
>NZ_RZRX01000398.1:0-3714 GCF_003997405.1 Mesorhizobium sp. M2A.F.Ca.ET.042.01.1.1 | reverse complement strand
ACCACGCGCTCACGTAGATCCGTCGACAATGCCATTCATGCTGGCCTCCTTCCCAGCAGGAACGGTGAATCAGAAAATCGCTGATTTGGGAATCCTCAACGACTCCAAACATTTTCATCCCGCTCTAAGCGTCGCGCTGCCCGTGTTGCGCATTTACGGCGACGGCTGCGGTCAGCTCCGCAGTTCGATCGAGCATCCGCATCCAGGGCTGGAAACGCGCCGTTAACGTCGTTGGCAGTCAGCGGAGGCTGGTCTTGGCTCGAAAGTGTAGGGTTCAGTTGGCTCCTCAACGGTGGAGGCGCGGATGAACCTGCTTCGGACTGCGCTCTTATGCGCGGCAATGGTCGGCCTGGCCGGGCTGCAGCCCGTCCGCGCCGAGGATCAGCCCACCCAGCCGAACGGCGACGCGGCGCAGCCGCCCGTTCACTGCGAGGGACAGAATTGCCTGCCGCCGAGGAACGACCCGGCTTTGGAGTGCAAGGGGCAGGATTGCACGCCGGCTCCGGCGACCAACCAGCCGACCGGTCCGGAGATTAAGCCGGTAGGCCCGGAGATTAAGAAGGTCAAGTGAGGGGCAACGGGCGCCTTGTGGCAGAAACGGAATGCCGCCGCCCTCACCAGGTCACGTTGACGCTCCAAAAAAGCGGCAGAGCGGAGCGGCGAGCACCGATCAATCCGGAACCATCGGCGCCGGCTCTTCGCAGCGATAGACCATGCACTGCCCGTCACGGGTCGGGACATAATCGACCATCGGCACGTAGGGAGCATCGCACTCATTGCCGAACTGGCGGACATAGCGCTCATACGTGTTCGCCCCCGTTGTCAGCACCACCGCATGCCGGCTCTGGATCAGCGCCTGGGTCTGCGCACAGGTCATTGTGCGCGTGTCGGGTCGTGCATCGGCGAAATTTGTGGCGGCAACGATCATCGCTGCCGCGCAAAACGCAATCTTGCCTATGGGCATGGTGGCATCCTCGCAAAACATCGTATCGCCAAATTCGCATCGTGCGATGCCGCTCCGCAACGGTGGCGCGGTCACGATGCAGCGAGCGAAGCCTTGAAAGCAGTTGAAACCCCGCGCCCATTCCCTGGAATTGCCCGAGGACAAATGACGTCCGAGGTCAGGCTGTTGCAAAAACCACTGTCTGCAGCAAGCCTCCCCCCGGCCGGTTCTCCAGCGTGATCGAGCCGCCATAGCGCTCGATGATCTCCTTGGCTATGGCGAGACCCAGCCCCGCGCCGGGGATGAACTGCGTGCGCGCCGGATCGACCCGGAAGAACGGCTCGAAGGCCTTGTTCAACAGGTCCGGCGGAATGCCGGCGCCGCGGTCGGCGATGGTGAGAACCGCCTGGCCGCCTCGCCGCGCAAGCGCGATGGTGCAGCTCTTGCCGTGCGTAGCGGCGTTGACGATCAGGTTGCGCAGCGCCCGGCGCAAGCCGAGCGCGCCGGCCTTGACGAATACATGGTCGAGATAGTCGATCGTCACCGCATGGCCGAGCGAGACCATTTCGACCTCGATATCGCGGACTATCCGGTCCAGTTCCACCGGCTCGACCGCATCCTGGTTCACCTCTTCGCGCACGAGGCGGATGGCGCTGTCGGCGATACGGTCGAGCTCGTCGAGGTCGCTCAACCATTTCTCGCGGTCCTCCTCGAGGAATTCGGCGCGGAGCCGCATCCTGGTCATCGGCGTCCTGAGATCGTGGCCGGCCGCCGCGACCAGGCGCATGCGGCTTTCCATCGCCGTCTTCAATCGTGCCGACAGCTCGTTGAGCGCATGGGCGGTGGCCCTCACCTCGGCCGAGCCTTTCTCCGGCAAAGTCGCCAGCATGCCATCCGAGCCGATCTTGCTGACGGCAGTTTCCAGCATTTCCAGCGGCCGAACCAGCACGCCAGTGAAATAGATCGATACCGGCGTGGCGCCGAGCACGATCAGGGCCATCCAGCCGGCGAACCCGTACCAGACATCGCGCGGCGGGCCTACGTCGGGAACATCGACGATCATCCAGCGATGGTCAGGCAAAGCGACCGAGGCGATCATCCCGGGTTGCTCGGCCCTGCGGCTGACGACCGCCGAAACATCGAGACCGTTCTGGCGCAGCATGTCGTTCAGCACCCGCGTGTGCTTGCGGTCCTCGAAACCGGGCGCCGGACGATCGCTGATCGTCACCGGCGCATCGCCGCTGCTCGGCACGTGGCCTGGAACCAGTTTTATCATATACTGGATCTGGTGCGCCAGCGGCCCCATCGTCAGCTCCGGCGACGGCCCGCCGAGCACCTTGACGGCGACAAAGGTGGCAAGCCCGACCACGCCCAGAATCGAAACGACCAGAAGAATGATCAGCCGGCGGCGCAGCGAAGTCATGGCTCGACATCCGTCGTCGGGACGCGATACTCCGCCGTCTCGACTCGCGCGGTTAGCTGATAGCCGCCATTGCGCACGGTCTTGAACAATGCCTCCTCGCCCGCTTCGGCGAATTTCCGGCGCAGCCGGCTCATCAGCACGTCGACGGACCGGTCGAGTGGCTCGCGCTCGCGCCCTTGCGTCAGATCGAGCAGCTGGTCGCGCGACAAAAGCCGCCCCGGCCGGTCGAGAAAGACCTGCAGCAGATCGAACTCCGCGCCGGTCAGGTCGACCAGGGCGCCATCGGCATCCATCACCTTTCGCGTGTCCGGCTCCAGCCTGTAGCCGGCGAAATGATAGACGCGAACCTTGGGCGGGGCGGCTTCGTCCGGGGCCGAGCGCCTGAGCACCGCACGGATGCGGGCCGAAAGCTCGCGCGGGTTGAACGGCTTGCCGAGGTAGTCGTCGGCGCCGAGTTCCAGGCCGATGATACGGTCGACATCTTCCTTCAGCGCCGTCAGCAGGATGACCGGAATGTGCGGCTTGCGATCGCGCAGGCTCCGGCAGATGTCGAGACCGGAGCCGTCCGGCAGCATGACGTCGAGCACGATCAGGTCGAACTGGCCGGAGCCGAGCTTCAGCTCGCATTCGCGCCGGTCCGCCGCCACCGACACGCGAAAGCCCTGCCCGTCAAGATAGCGCCCGAGCAGCGTCCTGATCTCGCGATCATCGTCCACGACGAGGATGTGGGGTTGTGTCTGCATGTCTGCCCGCTTGCCTTTTCGTTCCTGATTATAGGGAGCGACGCCGCCAAGCGGCATGGAAAATTGCAACGGAACGTTTCCAAAACCCCGCCGGAAACATTCGGAAACAAATCTCCTTTTTCTGGAAACCTTCGGCAACGCGCCGAAGCAAAGCGGCAAAAGACGCTTCCTATCCTCCCGGCATCCGAAGTATGCATGAAAGGATCACGTCATGCGAAGCAGACTTCTGGCGCTCGGCCTGTTCTCGGTCGCGGCCGTCCACCCGGTGTTCGCCGGCCAGCCGGAGCCCGGCGCCGCACCCGCGGACGAGCCGCCGGCAATCGGCCGGCAAGACGATGCCGGTCCCGGCCCGATGAAGCCGTGGCCCGGTCAGCGCTGGGCGATGCGTCAAGGCCCGGAAGACTTCGGCCCGCGCCGCATGGGACCGCCGCCGGAATTTCTCGCTGCTCGGCTCGCTTCGCTCGAGACCCGGATCGGCATCCGCTCCGAGCAGCTCGATGCCTGGCGCGACTATACCAGCGCGCTGCAGGCGGCGCTGGCGCCACCGCCGCGGCCCGATTTCGCCCCGCCCGGCCGCTCGCCTGACGCCGCCGCCGGTGGCGAGC
>NZ_RZRX01000397.1:0-3759 GCF_003997405.1 Mesorhizobium sp. M2A.F.Ca.ET.042.01.1.1 | reverse complement strand
CCAGCTCCACGCACAGTTCGTCGAGCGTCAGATCGCCATTCTCGGCCATCCGCTGGCGCACGAAGTCGGCATGAGCGGCCAGCTTGCCGCCGCCAGGGCCGTGGCCTTGCCGGCGCGGCTCAAGCGTACCTCTCTCGGCGCGCAGCTTCATCAGATCGTTCACGAACTTCGGCGAAACCCTAAAATGACGCGACGCCTCACGGTTGCTGTTGCCCTCATCCACAAACGCCGCAACACGCTTACGCAACGCCATCGGTAACGGCTTGCCCATCACGGTTCTCCCTTCCACCGCAATGAATCATCAAACCGTCACTCTGGGAATCCCGAATCCTTTAAAGGGCGACGCGCTTTAGCTGCGACGGGCTTTCTCATGGGACACGTAGCCGCCCTCACAGTTCGGTGCTGGGCCGCCCACTCCGCGCTCCCCGGTTTCGAGGCCGGCCCGTCCCAAGTACCCTGTGATCCCGCCGCCGCCCATCCCCCGGCGGCGGGCTTTTTCTCTTCACGGCGATCCGCGGTTGGTGGAGTGGATCATTCGCAAGTGAATGCTGGCACCACGCGCGATGTAGAGACTTCTGGCGCTACTAGGGGTTCGTGTGGATCACCTACATGCACCGTCGAATCGGCGCCCGCGGCTGTGATCTGCATGTTCTGATAGCCCCGGCATCGCGGACGGTGCAAACAAGGTCCGTCGGCCCTACCTCGGCCATCAGCTCGCGGACTATATCGAACGCGCTTTCCATGGCCTCGCCTTGGCTCTTGAGAGAGGTGCGTGCGCATCATGATAGACATCCCCGCCTTAGTAGTAGTCGGCCGGCGGAGCTTGCGATTCTTTTTAAAGGAATCGACTGGGGCGCTCCCGAGGCGTGTCTGGAGGCCTGCGCTCGCCGGCTGAAATCGGTCCGCCGAATGCTCCGGAAAGCCTGGAACCCATAGGTCCTGGGCCATGTTGATCGATCTCGCGAATCTGCCTCCCGACCCGCAGCTTTTGCAGCGTCTCGAGCGCGACATGGCTGCAGCGGTCGAGAGCCGCGACGGCTGCTAGCGCAGAGCCCAACAGAGGCGCTTCATTGCCAAAATTGAATGGGAATACACACGGCAAGATTAGCCACCCAGCGATTGCAAAAGACCCCAGTTTACCATATCCATTGCACCCGTTATGATGCCGGTGACCGCGGGTTGCGCTGATGGGGACCTATCTTCGAACCAGGCGCGGGTAGACGGCGTGGTGCATAATCCTTTGGTTTCAATCGTGGTTCCGGCGCACAACGCCGAAGTGACGCTAGCGCGTGCACTCGATTGCCTTCTGAACCAGAAAATAGTGAATTGGGAGGCGATCATCGTTGACGACGCCTCCACGGACCGCACCCCCGCGATCGCCGCCCGTTATGCGGAGCACGATAGCCGTTTTCGGGCATTGAGGTCTTGTGCGAATAGCGCCGCCCGCGCGCGCAATAGCGGGATTGCGACAGCGCGCGGAAACTGGCTCATGTTTCTTGATGCGGACGATTGGGTGGATGCCAGCTTCCTGGCGAAGATGCTGGCCGCGCTGGAAACCGCCCCCGACGCAGTGGCCGCCTATTGCGGTTCCCAGCGCGTGATGCCCGATGGCGAACTCACCGCGTCGAGCATCCCAACGGAGGTTGCGATCCAGCCCTTCGAAACATTCGCCCGCCAGTGTGCCATACCGACCAACGCACTCCTGGTCGATCGGCAGACAATTGTCGAATTGGGCGGTTTCGATGTGTCGCTGCGTACCTGCGAGAACTGGGATCTGTGGCAGCGCGTCGCACGTCTAGGCAGAAATTGGGTGATGGTCGACGAGCCGCTGGCTTTCTATCAGGCCAGCCCCAACTCGCTCTCGCGTAATTCAAGGCAGGTGCTGGCAGATGCGGAAATCGTGATCGCCCGCGGTTTTTCTCCTGATCCCAGGGTCAAACACCCGGCATCGGCTCACGCCAATGGAGCGGTCGAGACGATCGGCCGCTCCGCATCTGAAGCCCTCGCGTGGTTCGCGTTGTGGAATGCCGCGTCGGATTGCGGCAGCGGCTCGCGTTCGATCGACCCGCAGTCCCTGCGCGCGCTCCCCGCGCAACGCAAGTGGGCGCGACAGATCGCCGAGGTGGCCTTGGATGGCGTTGTGGCAGGAAGCCTGACCGCGCCGACGCAATTGGCTGCCAGATGGGACAGGTTCGGCGGCGCCCTCACCGGGTTGATCACCGGGCTCGGAAAGGTTTGGGAAAATTCCGTCGCGGCTCGCCGCGTCCAGTATCACCTCGAACAGATGCTTCTCGACTTCGACGATCTCGCCGCGCCGCGACGGCTGGCGCTGACACTTGGACTTCGGGTCGATGCTCGAAATCCAGCCGCGACCGAACTTCCGGAAGGAATCGATCAAATCTATGCCTGGCTGATGCGGGACGCCCAGATAGAGGCTCGCGTGCAGTTTGGCGTGCTCGGGACCGTGGCAAGGCATCACTGGATTGAATTGACCGCAAATGTCGTGGCGCCGGACCAACTGACACGCGGGTCAGATCCGGACAGCCACTTCGGCAAACTCGAGCGATTGGCCGCGAAAGCGGTGGAGCTGGTACGGTCGAACGCCGAACCCACCGAGCCGCCTCCAGCGCTCCGCCATGCACGGGCCGGGGATAGGCGCGACAACGATCGCACGTCGTTCTGGAATGGCTATTTCGCGACCGAGGATCCCTGGAACTACGGTTCGTCCTATGAGCAGGAAAAATATGAGCGGCAGCTCGAAATTCTCCCTGCCGGCCACATCGACCGGGCGCTTGAACTGGCCTGCGCCGAGGGCCATTTCACGCGGCAGCTCTCGCCGTGCGTGGGTCATCTGACCGCAACCGATGTCTCCGCCATAGCCATCGAGCGAGCGCGCGAACGGTGCAGCGATCAATCTAATGTTGAATTCGGCGTGCTGGATTTCGATGCGGACACACTGCCGGGCGGGATGGATCTGATCTTTTGTTCGGAAGTGCTCTACTACCTGGATGATCTCGATGAGTTGCGGCGCATCGCTAAAAAAATTGTCGAGGCGTTGGCGCCTGGCGGCAGTTTTGTCACCGCGCACGCATTCGTGCTGCGTGACGATCCGAAAAGGACGGGCTTCGACTGGAACACATTCGGTGCGCAAGCGATTTCGGAGACGCTGTCGGCAACCGAGGGCCTCGTCCTCGAGCACTCGATCCAGACCGAACTCTATCGCATAGACCGTTTCCGTCGCCTGTCGCCGGGCGAGGTGGCGACCGAACCGAGGATTGACCATTTGCCGGTCCGCGCCCGACTCGAAATCGGGGTCGCGCGAAAAGTCGTCTGGGGGGGCGCGCGGGCCTTGCGCCGCGACGTCGCCCGCAGCGAGCGGCGGCCGCATATCCCGGTCCTCATGTATCACAGCGTCGCCGATGATGGGCCGGCCGGGCTTGCCCGTTTTCGGCTCACGCCCGCCGCGTTCGCCAGTCAGATGGCATGGCTGCGCGCCAATGGCTTTCACGCGATTGGGTCCGAGCAGTTGGAACAGTCCATCGCCAACCGCCAGCCCTTTGTTGGCCGCCCGGTGCTCATCACCTTCGATGACGGCTTCCAGAACTTTGCCGACCATGCCTGGCCGATCTTGCGCGCCAACGACTTGACGGCAGAGGTGTTCCTGGTGACGGATTTGGTGGGTGAAAGTGCAAGGTGGGACGCCGACAGCGGTCCGCCAGCGCAGCTTATGGATGCCAAGACGGTGCGACGCCTCGCCGG
>NZ_RZRX01000396.1:0-3797 GCF_003997405.1 Mesorhizobium sp. M2A.F.Ca.ET.042.01.1.1 | reverse complement strand
ACCTGGTTGAGGCCCCAGGCCGTGGTTTCCTTCGGCAGGCCGGCGTTGATCGAGGCCTGGCGGGCCGGGTTCTGTCCCTGAGCGGCGGTCAGCACCTGGCCGAGGATGACCTCGTCGACCTCCGCGGCTTCGACGCCCGCGCGGGCGAGCAGCTCCCTGATGACCACGGCGCCGAGATCATGCGCCGGCGTGGCGGCGAAGCTGCCGTTGAAGGAGCCTACCGCGGTGCGGGCGGCGCTGGCGACGACGATTGAATTGGAAGCGGCCATTTTCTTCTCCAGACTTCGAGGTGTCGTATTTTAGGCTATCGTTGAAGACTTTTCTTGCCCGTTCAATGATCTGAGTCAAACCTGAAATGGGCATGGCCTCCATGCGCGGCAAGCAGAGCGCGCGCCGGTCGCGGTAAACGTGACGTTGGCCGCGCGGCGGATTTTGCAATGGCTGTGCAGCATTAATTGATGCCGCAGTGCACAAACCACTTGGAATTGTGACGCTTTTGCGCGTATCCTTAACAGAAGGCGCAATCGTTACCGGCCGCTTACTCCTAGAGGTGCCGGTGTCCTGGGGAGGATCCGGATGGCCGCAAAAGACGACCCGATCGTCATCAAGAAGTATGCCAATCGCCGGCTCTACAACACCGGCACGAGCACCTATGTGACGCTCGAAGACCTTGCCGAGATGGTCAAGAAGGGCGAGGAATTCACGGTACAGGACGCCAAGACCGGCGACGACATCACGCATCCGGTGCTGACGCAGATCATTTTCGAGCTGGAGAACAAGGACGGGCAGAACATGCTGCCGATCCCGTTCCTGCGCCAGCTCATCTCCTTCTACGGCGATCAGATGCAGATGATCGTGCCGAGCTTCCTCGAGCAGTCGATGATCGCCTTCTCCAAGGAGCAGGAGCGGTTTCGCGAGCAGATGAAGGGCGCCTTCGGCAAGACGCCGATGGACATGATGAAGACGCCGATGAAGGCGCTCGAGGAACAGACGCGCCGCAATGTCGAGATGTTCCAGAACGCCATGCGCATGTTCACGCCGTTCCCGCCCGCCGGCAGCAATGCCGCGGCCCCGGCCGAGCCGCCGAAGAAGGAAGAGAAGTCCGACGATCTGCAGGAATTGAAGGCGCAGATTGCGGCAATGCAGCGCAAGCTCGACACGATGTCTTAGGTTGCGTTGATATTCAGGTGAGGCCGGTCTGCAAATAGCGGCTTTCTGCGCTTCCGGTGCTCACGTACTTTAAGTACGCTCCGCTCCGGTTCTCGAAAGCCACTATTTTCGACTCGGCCTGACCTGAATCTCAACACAACCTGGCGCGCTTCATCCTGACTGTGAGGCGCTACATGTTACCATCAGTCCCCTTCATCCCGTGCAAATAGGCCCGTCATAGCGGGCGCGGGGCCGGATCAGCCTGTTGCTGGTCACCTGCTCGATGGCATGCGCCGTCCAGCCGACGCTGCGGCCGAGCGCGAACAGGCGGAAGGGCGCGTCGGCCGGCAGGCGCAGGCTGCGCGTTATAGCAGCCAGGGCGAAATCGATGTTGGGGTGCAGGCCTGTGGCGGCTAGGACCGCCTTGCGAAGGCGCGACAGCCCTTCGTCGATCTCGAGGCCGGAGAAGACGCCCTCGGCGCGCGGGTCGCCTTCCGGATAGAGCGGATGGCCGAAGCCGGGCAGCGGCCGGTCATGCGCCAGCCAGCGGGCGATCGCTTCGTCCGCGCCCAGCCGCTCCGCATCCTCGACCAGCGCGATTGCCGCGGCACCCGCGCCGCCGTGGCGCGGGCCGGTGAGCGTCGCGAGACCGGCGAGCAGGCAGGCGGCGATCGGCGCACCGGTCGAGGCCGCGACGCGGGCGGCGAAGGTCGACGCGTTGAGCTCGTGGTCGGCCAAAAGCACCAGCGCCTTGCGAATGAGGTCGGCGCCATCTGCTTCCACCGACCAGCCTTGCGCCAGCCGCATATGCACGGGTTCGGAGCCTAGCGTCGCGCCGAGCGCGGTGGCCAGCGCGCTGGTCGCGGCGGCGCCGTCCTGCTGCAGCATGGCCGGCCTGCGGCCGAGTGAGGGCCAGCCTTCGGCCGCAAGCGCCGAGAGCCGGGCGAAGGCGGTCGGCGTGCCGCTTTGCCGGGCGGCCGAAGGAGTCAGCGAGGCGAAGGACACCGGACGGCCGGAGGCCCACAGCAGTCCGGCGGTCTCCTCGAGCGTCGCCGTCGCCGAAAACTCCACCGCGTCCTTGCCGCGGTAGATGAGGCGGCCATGCAGCACCGTCGAGATCGAGGTGGCGATGGCCGGCTCGCCCCAGGCGATGGCGCTTTCGGCGATCGCCCGCGGGCTCCTGCCTCGGTCGCGTCGCATGGCAAGTGCTGCGATGTCGTCGGCGCGGTATTGGCTGCGGCGCGGGTCGGCGTCGTCCGGCCTCATGCCGACGCGACCACGGCTGACATAGGCATAAAGCGTCTGCGGCCGGACGTTCAGCCGCTCCAGCGCTTGCTCCCGCGTCAGCCACTCCGTCATTTGCCGCCCTTATATTGATTATCTTGATCAAGATTGATGCATTGATTGCGCAGCATTAATTGCAAAGCGTAAAAGGTCAAGGAGACGATCATGGCGAATGGGCTCGATGATGTTGTGGCGGCCGACACGGTGCTTTCCGATGTCGACGGTGTGGGCGGGCACCTCACCATCCGGGGACATTCGCTGGCGGAACTCGCCGGGCGCTGGCGCTACGCGCAGGTGGTGCGGCTGCTGTTCGACGGCTTCTTCGACGATCTCCCCGGCGACGCCGAACTGGAGAAGGCGATCGGCAAGGCGCGGGTGGAGGTATTCGATCGTGTGAAACCGCTGCTTGCGCAGCTCGCGCCGCTCGACATCTACAGCGGCATGCGGGCCGGCATGGCCGTCCTGCAGGACGGCGACGGACTTGCCGACGCGCTGCGCTTGATCGCGGCGCCGGCGGTGCTGACGCCGGCCCTGCTGCGCCTTGGCCGAGGCGAAACGCCGATCGCTCCCGACCCAAAAGCCGATCATGCCGGCGATATGCTGTGGATGCTTGCCGGCACCGTCTCGCCGGCGCTCGCCAAGGCGCTGGACAGCTACCTGGTGACGGTCTGCGACCACGGGCTAAATGCCTCCACCTTCGCGACCCGCGTGGTGGCGTCGACGCAGGCGGGATTGACCTCAGCCATTCTGGCCGGGCTCGGCGCGCTGAAGGGCCCGCTGCATGGCGGCGCGCCGGGGCCGGTGATCGAGATGCTCGACGCCATCGAGGCCAGCGGCGATGCGACCGCCTGGCTCAGCGACGAGATCGCGCATGGCGAGCGCATCATGGGCTTCGGCCATCGCATCTACCGCGTGCGCGATCCGCGCGCCGACGCGCTGAAGGCAGTGGTGCGGCAGCTTGGTTCCCGCAACGAAGCAAGCAGCAAGAATATGGGCAGCCGGCTGGCCTTTGCCGAGACGGTGGAGCAGGCCGCGCTCGAAGTGCTCAGGATCGCCAAGCCGCAGCGTTCGATCCAGACCAATGTCGAGTTCTACACCGCGCTTCTGCTCGAAGCGGTCGGCTTCCCGAAAGAAGCATTCTCCAACGTCTTCGCCGCCGGCCGCGTCGCCGGCTGGATCGCGCATGCCCGCGAGCAGCAGGCTACCGGACGGTTGATCCGTCCGCAGTCGCGCTATGTCGGGCCGGTGCCGGATCTGGTGGCGTAGGAAGCAGTTCCTCGCCCCCGCAACGCGGGGGAGAGGTGGCCCGGCGAAGCCGGGACGGAGCGGGGGACCGGCCGTGAAGCAGCGGCTCTTTCCGGCGA
>NZ_RZRX01000395.1:0-3821 GCF_003997405.1 Mesorhizobium sp. M2A.F.Ca.ET.042.01.1.1 | reverse complement strand
GCCATAAAGCTCGGATAGCCGCCGGATCAGGCGGCCCGCCTCGAACACGACATAGGCGATGTCGACCAGCGCGCGCGGGCTGACCGCTGTGATCAGGGAGACGCGCTTGGCGGCCTCAAGGATCATGATTTTGGCGCGGGCATCGAGAGGCGACAGGATCTCGGTCTCGGCGAGCCGCACCAGATTGGCGCCGTCGATGATCTCGCCGCGCAATTCGGCGAGCGAACGGCGCCCGGCGGCGGTCTCGGGTTTTGCGGCGACGAAGGCCGAGAGCTCATCAACGAGAGCGCGCGCGGCCTTGGGATCGTCGCGCGCCACGGCATCCAGGGCCCGCTTCTGCATCTTCTCGACTTCGGCAAGGCGAGCAATGGCAAGAAATTCGCGGATAAGGATGACGAGCAGCGAGAGCAGCGCGATTCCCGCCATGCCGGCCGCCAGCCAGCCGAGCCATTCGGCGCGCGCGAACAGGTCGCGGATCAGCTGGTCGGCCCAGAGGCCGACCGCCAGCGAGACGAGCACGCCGAGCGCGCCGAAGAACAGCCGTGCGAGCAGCGAACGCTTACGCGGCGCTGTCGCCGGCGGCGGGGCCGCTGCCTCGATATCCGGCTCGTCGAAGACGTCGACCTCCGAGGGGATCACAACCGCCACGTCGGCCCGCGCGGCGCGCGGCCTGCGCGCCGGCTGCTCCGCGGCGACGCGGCGCTGCGTGACTTGCGACTTCGGCTCGGTCTCAGGCTCGATGCGGAAGGCCGCCGGTTTGCGGGGCGCGGTCATGCCAGATGATCTCCGATCAGGAACTGCAGCGCGCGGTCGAGCCGGATATGCGGCAAGGACAGCGTGACGCCTTCGGCGGTACGCTCGAGCTTCGGCGGGCGGAAACGCACGAAGCGGATCGCCGGCTCGGCGTTGTCAGGCGATGATCCGGACCTGTCGAACACCGCATCCACCTTTTCCGGCAAATCGCCCGGGAATATGGCGGTTTCGGTCTTTCCGTCGAACGTCTCGCCGTTGATCGTCTCGCCTTTCAGCGGCGTACCGATGATGACCGGCAGCGTCTCGCGATCTTGCTTCACCGACCCTTCGCGGGTCGAGCGGACCGCGGCCATGGCGACGACATCGACGGCGGCGCCGCTGAAGTTCGCCCGCGCCACGGCGCGGTCGGTCAGCCGGCGTACGATCGCCTGCAGCCGGTCGTGGCTTTCGTGGTGCAGATGGTCTGCCTTGGTCGCGGCGACCAGGATGCGGTCGATGCGACGCGAGAAGAAATCGGTGAGGAAATTGCCGCGTCCGGGCCGGAAGCAGGACAGGATCTCGGTGACGGCGCGTTCCAGATCCGCCATGGCGGCCGGACCGGCATTGAGCGCCTGCATGGCGTCGATCAGCACGATCTGCCGGTCCAGGCGGGTGATGTGCTCGCGAAAGAACGGTTTGACGACATGCGTTTTGTAGGCCTCGTAGCGGCGCTCCATCATCGCCTGCAGCGATCCGGAGCGCGGCCGGCCCTGGGACAGCGTCATCACCGGCGCGAAGGTGAGCGCCGGCGAGCCTTCGAGGTCGCCCGGCATCAGGAAGCGGCCGGGCGGCAGCGTCGACAGGGCGCGTTCGTCGAGCTTGCAGGCCTTGAGATAGGCGGCAAAGCTCTCGGCCAGGCGCCGCGCCGTCATCTCGTCGGCATCGGCATCGGGATTGACTGTGGAAGCCATCTCGCGCCAGGCCTGAGACAGGTCGGAGC
Organism: Mesorhizobium sp. M2A.F.Ca.ET.042.01.1.1; assembly: GCF_003997405.1. Lineage (NCBI taxonomy): Bacteria > Pseudomonadati > Pseudomonadota > Alphaproteobacteria > Hyphomicrobiales > Phyllobacteriaceae > Mesorhizobium > Mesorhizobium sp. M2A.F.Ca.ET.042.01.1.1. Next base: position 2,089 of record NZ_RZRX01000395.1, on the reverse strand, counting down.
GGACGGGCAGGGCGGCCAGCTCGACCGCCTCGCGCGAAAAATCGGCGAAGGACTTGCCGAGCAGCGGCAGGTCGAGCAGCCATTCGCCGGGATAGTCGACGATGTCGATCGATAGGTTCCCGGCTGAGAACAACCGGTTCCAGCCGGAAGCCGACTCATATTCGATGGTGAGCCGCAGTTCCGAGATGGCGCGCGTGGAGTCCGGCCAGACGCGGTCGTTCACCAAGGCCGCGACATGGTCCTCGTACTGGAAACGCGGAACGGCATCGTCCGGCTGCTCCTCGAGGAAGGCGCGGGCGATGCGGCCGGATTTCTGCGCTTCGAAGAGCGGCAGGCGTCCGCCATGGATGAGGTTGTGGACGAGGGCGGAGATGAACACCGTCTTGCCGGCGCGGGAAAGGCCGGTGACGCCAAGACGCAATGAGGGGGAGAAGAGCCCGGCGGCCCGGCCCGACAGCGTGTCGAGCGCAATCCTTGCCTCGTCGGTGAAAGTGGTCAGCGATGATGCCAAATCAGGCCTCTGGTTGCGCGTCCGCGCCCGATATAGGCGCTGGACCTGGCGTTTGAAATGGCCTCAGAGGTCGGCCGGCGTGAGAAAGGCTTCGAGGTAGCCGCTGCCTTGCGCCGCATCGGCAAGATTGCCGGGAAAGCGCACCACGGCGAGGCCGGAGGTCGGAAAACCGTGCTTCATCATGCCGCGCGCCGCCTCGTCGCCGTCGCCCGACACCGCCATAGCCAGATCCTCGGTCATGGGATTGTGGCCGATCACCAGAAGCTGTTCGGCGCCGGCATTCTTGCGGATGATGTCGAGATAGCCGGCCGCATCCTCGCTGTAGAGCGTGTCGAAGAACAGCACCCGGCCGGTGTCGGTGCGCCCCGCCAGGCCTTCCAGCGTCTGCCTTGCCCGTTTGGCGTTGGAGCAAAGCGTGACATCCGGCACGTAGTTGCGGGCCCGCATGGCCTCTCCCATCGCTTCGGCATCGGCCATGCCCGATTCGTCGAGCGGGCGGTCGAAATCGCGCACGCCGGGCAGCGCCCAGCCGGCCTTGGCATGCCGCAACAGATAAAGTCTGCTCAACCGTCCCCCCCATGGCGCTGCCTGACAGGCAAAGCGCGATTAGTCACCAGAACCGCGTCATGCACAATGGCCGGCGCGAGCACCTGCAACGAATCATATGCGAATTCGTTTTATGCCGTTGAAACAACGTCGTTGCCGGAGCTGCCGATGCGAGACTAACAATTGCGTGAAACTGTCGTCGATACCGCTTGTGCAGGCTCTTGTCCCCGAATATATAGGCGCCAAATTTGGGGTTGTTGGGTGAGTCGAATGAACGACATCGTTACCGCCGATTACGTACCCTCCGAAGACGAGCCGTTCATGAACGAACGGCAAAAATCGTACTTCCGCCAAAAGCTTATCACCTGGAAGAACGACATTCTGCGCGAAGCGCGCGAAACCCTAGAAATCCTGCAGCAGGAAAACGCCAACCACCCGGATCTTGCCGACCGCGCCTCCTCGGAAACAGACCGCGCCATCGAATTGCGCGCCCGCGATCGCCAGCGCAAGCTCATCTCGAAAATCGACTCCGCGCTCCAGCGCATCGACGAAGGCACCTACGGCTATTGCGAGGAAACCGGGGAGCCGATCGCGCTGAAGCGGCTCGACGCGCGTCCGATCGCGACGTTGTCGATCGAAGCGCAGGAACGCCACGAGCGCCGCGAGAAGGTTTATCGCGACGACTGACGCGAGCTGAAAGCAAAAACGTCAAAAATGGCCGGTTTTCCGGCCATTTTTGTTTTCAGCTCCTGAGCTGCGGAGAGTTCGCGCGTTCCGGCAAGCTGCCGCTAAAGCGCGTCGCGTTCCTTTCAGATTCGCTTCATGCGCTTTAGGTTTTGATTTTACGCATGTCTTTATCCCGAAACCGGTTCCCACTTTCGGGAGACATGCTGTAGGTCAGCGCTTGTGGTTGCCCAGTTCGCCAAGCAGCTTGGCCATCTCATCATCGAGCGAGGGCTTGGGTGCGGGTTTGCTTGGCGCTGCCGGCTGGGAGTGCGTCTCGTCGAGAGAGGTCTCGAGCTCGTGCATCAA
>NZ_RZRX01000394.1:0-3827 GCF_003997405.1 Mesorhizobium sp. M2A.F.Ca.ET.042.01.1.1 | reverse complement strand
TCAGTTATCCGCAGCAGCCCATAATGTGAAGGAACGCGGCTACAACGCTTGAAACCCGCTGGATGCGGCGTTCGCGGACCGGGATTTGCTCAGCATTATTTTCGGTCGAACCTTTGCTGTCGTTTTGACCAGCAAAGGAACCAATAATGTTGAATGCCGATTACGAACCCATCTCAAAGCTCAGGATTTTACTGACCGAGCAACGATACAGCCCTGTGGTGATCGGGAACTACTGCGCCTATGCGCGCGGGTTCGTCGAATACCTTGCGCAGCAGAACATTGAGATTGCGGAGGTGACCGAGGCGCAGGTGGCTCAGTACCTGCAATATGCGATTGCGATGTTCCACAAACGCCATGGTCGGGCACCGGCGCGGAATTGGCACTCCATTCCGCGTTCTGGAATCCATGCGTTGCTGCGGCTCGCACAGGGTCAATGGCCATCCGTGCCGCAAGCGACCTGCGCTGCTGACACGCTACGCTTTGCGATCTGCGACGAGTACGAGACCTGGCTGCGCGAGGAGCGAGGTCTTGCCTCGGCCAGCATCGACGCATTGATGTGGGAGGGCCGAAACTTTCTGGGCTGGCAGCTCGATCGGCACGGCCCCGACAGTCTGATGACGATGACCGTGGGCGACATCGACTGTTACATGGACACGCGCAGCCCTCATCAGACGCGCAGGTCCGTGAAGGATGTGGCGGAGCGCCTTCGCTCGATGTTGCGCTATCTCCATCGGACAGGGCGCACTGCAATCGACTTATCGCCGCACGTGATCGCCCCCTTGCTCTATGCCTATGAGGGGGTGCCTTCGATCCTTACGCCGGACCAGGTCGCTGCGGTTTTGCAGGCCTCGGGGGAGGATAAAACGCCGGTGGGTCTGCGAGACCACGCCATCCTTCAACTGCTTGCGACCTATGGCCTGAGATCGGGCGAGATCTGCAATCTGCGGATCGAGGATATCGACTGGCGGGCGGAATCGATCCGCATCAGGCATACCAAGACCCGGGCATGCTCATTCCTGCCATTGATGAAACCGGTGGGTGAAGCGGTTCTCGCCTATCTGCAGGCAGGGCGGCCTGTGACCGACGCCCGCGAGATCTTCGTCCGCACACGTGCGCCCTATCGCAAACTCGGCTTGCTGGCCAGCATGGTGCGACGGCGACTTGGCGATGCCGGGGTCAAGCCGGTCGGCAAGAGCGGCTCCCATATCTTCCGCCACGCACGTGCAGTGGAAATGCTGCGCGCCGCTGTGCCCCAGAAAGTGATCGGCGACCTGCTCGGGCATCGCTCTGCCGAATCCACGGCCCCCTATCTGAAGCTTGCCACCGAAGATCTCCGGGCCATCGCGCTCGACGTGCCGGGACAGGAGGTGCGGCCATGACGATCTGGCCCGACCCTGAGCGCCAGTTGATCGCGCGGTACATTGCAGGCCTCAACCTGCGCACCACGAATAGCCCCATCTACTACAGGCAGGCGCTCAACATCTTCCAGGATGTTGCCGAGCGAAACACCAAACTCGACAAGGACATGCTGGTGGCCTGGCTGCATGTATCCCCGGGCCGGTGGGCGTCGACGACGCGGCTGCACCGAACCCGGATTATCGACCGGTTCCTCGATCACCTTGAGGACACCGGAGCGATCGAACGCAATCCCGTCACCGTACTGCGTGAAGCATGCAATATCAAACAGTGCATGCCGGTGTGGCGGGCGTTAGCCTCCCGCGATCCGGATAGTGCGCTTGCCGAACTATACCAGCCCAAGCCATTCGGCAGCGTGCTGGGCGAAATGATGGCCGATCACGTCACGCTGATGCGCAACCGCGGTTACAAGTACATCTCTCAAACGGTGTGGCTCTCCCGGTTCGACCGGTTCCTGCAGCTGAACCCAGCGCTCCAGGAACAGCCGCTCAGGGTAATGCTCGAGCACTGGTCCGCGGCTAAAACCACGCGCAATCATCCGAACGAGTGCGAAAAGCTGAAGCGGGTGCTTGCGAAAATCCTCCGCCATCAGGATCCATCAATCCCGCCCCGCCGACCTGACCCACGCCCGGAAAAGGAAGTGGTCAGGCATTGGCGAAAACCGCATATTTACACACCAGCCGACGTGCGGCGTATGCTCGACATCGCCCGCTCTTACCCCTCGCCACGGGCACCGATGCGCCCGTTGAGTATCTACACCATGCTGTTGCTTGCCTATTGCGCAGGGCTGCGGCGAAGCGAAGTCGCCCGCCTCGATCTGGGTGACGTTGACTTCCAGAGTGGCACGATCACGATCCGGCAGACCAAGTTCTACAAGACCAGAATACTGCCGCTTCCCGACAGCGTGATGGTTGAGCTTCGATCATATATCGAAGCGCGCCGCCGTGCCGGAGGATCTCATGATCCACGCTCCGGCCTGTTCTGGCACGAACAGCGTGGCGACCGCTATACGAAAGAGGCTGTCGCCTGGCTACTTGTTGATGTCATACGCCGTGCCGGGCTGAAGCCGCCTCAGGGGCGAACAGGACCTCGCTTGCACGACCTGCGGCACTCGATGGTCGTCAACCGGATTCTCGAATGGTACAAGGCGGGCGTCAACCCGCAGGATCGACTGCCGTTCCTCGCAACCTATCTTGGCCATCGGGACATCCACTCGACCCTGGTCTACATCACCGTCACGCAGGACCTTCTACATCACGCCAATGAGCGGTTCCGCGTGCTTGGTGCGCCATGCCTCAATATCGCGCCGGAGGTGCGGGCATGACCAGGAACAATCGGTTCCCACACCTGATGCGCGCGTTCTTCTACGAATGGCTGGTCGAGCAGCGCAATGCCTCCATCCATACGGTGCGTTCGTATCGCGATGCCTGGCGGCTCTTCCTCCGGTTCGTTGCAAAACGCGCAGGGAAGAAGGTGGCGATGATCACGCTGGCCGATCTGACCGCCGGAGAGGTTATTGCGTTCCTCAGTCACGCCGAACACGAACGCGGCGGCACGATCGGCACGCGCAACTGCCGGCTTGCAGCGATACGCAGCTTCTTCAACTTCGTTGCGACCAAGGATCCCGGATTGATCGCCCAATGCGTCGAAATCCTCAACATTCCAGTGAAGCGCGGACCAGTATCAGAGCCCTGCTATCTGGACCCGGCGGAAGTGACGGCGATCCTGGCTCAGCCTGATCGTTCGACACTCGAAGGCATGCGCGATCACGCCCTGCTCTCATTCCTCTACAACAGCGGCGCGCGAATACAGGAAGCGCTCGATCTGTGCTCCGGTGCGATCCGGTTCGAAAACCCAAGCTGCGTGCGCCTGACCGGTAAGGGTCGAAAAGAACGTATCTGCCCACTCTGGCCGGAAACCGTGATGCTGTTGAAGAAGCTGCTCGAACGGCAACCGCGGGCGCCAGACCAGCGGTTGTTCGTCAACCGCTATGGCGAACCGCTCAGCGCGTCGGGGGTCCGGTTCAAGCTTGCCGCTTATGTCAAGACGGCGGCCGAGATCACGCCAACGCTACGCGACAAGCATGTGACACCTCACGCCTTCCGGCACGCAACCGCCGTGCACCTCATATCGGCGGGCGTCGACGTCACGGTTATCCGTAGCTGGCTCGGTCACGTGAGCCTCGATACGACAAACCACTACGCCAGAGCCAACCTCGAAACAAAGCGCAAGGCATTGGAGCAGGTCGGCGTGCCCGAAACACCCGGCCGTCAGCCCTCATGGAAACGCGATACGAGCGTTCTCGCCTGGCTCGACACGCTCTGAAATAATGCGGAGGAATGTGGCCAGAAACTCCGGACTTCTGCCAATCTGGTCACGTTCCTTCACATTATGGGCTGCTGCGGATAACT
>NZ_RZRX01000393.1:0-3835 GCF_003997405.1 Mesorhizobium sp. M2A.F.Ca.ET.042.01.1.1 | reverse complement strand
ATGCAGCAGCGAGGTGTCCTGCGTCACCATGCCGATCTGGGCGCGCAGCGAATCCTGCGTCACCGCCGCGATCTCCTGGCCGTCGACGAGGATCCTGCCGCTTTCCAGGTCGTAGAAGCGCAGCAAAAGGTTGACCAGCGTCGACTTGCCGGCGCCGGAGCGGCCGACGATGCCGACCTTCTCGCCGGATTTCACGGTGAGCGACAGGTTCTCGATGACGCCCTTCTGCTTGCCGTAATGGAAGCGGATGTCGTCGAAGCGGATCTCGCCCTGGCTGACGACGATGTCCTTGGCGCCCGGCCTGTCTTCGACCAGGCGCGGCAGCGAGATCGACTGGATGCCGTCCTGCACCGTGCCGATATTCTCGAACAGCCCGGACATCTCCCACATGATCCACTGCGACATGCCCCACATCCGGAGCACCAGGCCGATGACCACGGCGACCGCGCCGATCGTGACCGCCTGGCCGAGCCATAGCCACAGTGAGATTGCCGTCACCGAGAACAGAAGCAGCGAGTTCAGGACGTAGAGCAGGCCGTAGAGCACCGTCACCAGCCGCATCGAGCGGTAGACGGTGTCGAGGAAGCTCGCCATGCCTTCTTTGGCGAAGGTCGCCTCGCGGCGCGCGTGGCTGAACAGCTTCACCGTCTGGATGTTGGTGTAGCTGTCGACGACGCGGCCGGTCATGGTCGAGCGCGCATTGGCCTGCTCCTCGCCAACCTTGCCCAGTCTCGGGATGAAAAAGCGCAGGAGACCGATATAGCCGACCAGCCAGACGGCGAGCGGTGCCGCCAGCCGCCAGTCGGCCGAGCCGACGATGAACAGCATGCCGAGGAAATAGACGATGACGTAGTTCAAGACGTCGATCAGCTTGATCACGCATTCGCGCACGGCGAGCGCCGTCTGCATCAGCTTGGTGGCGATGCGGCCGGCGAACTCGTCCTGGTAGAAGGCCATCGACTGCTTGAGCAGGTAGCGATGCACCTGCCAGCGGATGCGCATGGGATAATTACCCATCAGCGTCTGCTGGTTGAGCAGCGAATGCAGCCAGACCGTGCCCGGCAGCGCGAACAGCACGACGAAAGCCATGCCGGCGAGCTTCCAGCTCTCGGTCTGAAGGAAGGTTTCGCGGTTCTGCCCCGACAGCCAGTCGACGATGCGGCCCATGAAGCCGAACATCCACACTTCGGCGATGGAGATCGCCGTCACCAGCACCGCATCGAGGAGGATGTAGGGCCAGGCGCCGCGCGTATAATGCACGCAAAACGCGACCAGCGTCTTCGGCGGCTCGACCGGCTCCGCGGCGGGAAACGGATCGAGCCTCTGTTCAAACCAGCGGAACATTCCAGGCACTCACGATGCTATGCGCGCTTACGCGGCGCGGGATTGATGGGTTAGGCTTTGCGGCCGCGCGGCATTGCGCGCCGGCGATACGGAATCATCCGCATCGCCGGCCTTGCTGCTCGCAATATAGGGTTTCGCCGGCTTTTCGCCGACAGGCTCGCTCGACGATCCTGACGGCGCCGAGCTTCCCGACGAAAAGCCGGAGCCTGCTTGGGTTCGGTCGCCCGACCGGAACAGACGGATGATCCGGCGCACCAGCGTCGGCCGGCTGTGGTCGGGCACCGCGCGCGAGAAATCGACGTCCGGCAGCATGCCGCGATGCGGCCTGCGCCGCTCCTCGGCATGCACCGCCGACGAATAGGTCTCGCCGATCAGCAGCGCCCAGGTCGCCGCCTTGCGCTCATGCAGGCTTCTTGACCCCGGTATCTTGTAGGGATCGAACATTGGTCCGTCCTCCATATGCAAATGCGTTAAAAAGGGTGATATGGCCTCGATCCCCGGCATTCGACCGAAGGCGCGGATCGAATCGTTGGGGGCCCGGCGACAAATGTCGGTCCCGGTACGTTCAGGTGGGGCACGGCGCCCCTTTGGCAGTTTGAAAAACATCGCAAGATTCCTTCGAAGGCCGAAAACTGGGTTCGGCGGGAACCGGTGCGATGAAGACTTAAAGTGTCAGAAGAATCGTCGTACCGAAACCGCCGGTGGGCATACAAGAGCCCAGGAGAGGCGCTGGATGTGCATGGTCATCATGTGTTCCCCTCCATTCGGTTCGGGTTGACGATGATGGTCCTATACTCGACTTCGCAGAAAATGGCCACCCGACAGGCCAGAAATCGCCGAAAGCGGGAGATGCCTGTGGCCGATCTGCCACTTATTAGCAGGATGCGAAAATGAACGACCGTCTCCGCATCGCGCTCTACCAGCCGGATATCGCCGGCAACACCGGGACCATCCTGCGCTTCGGCGCCTGCCTCGACATCGCCGTCGATATCATCGAGCCGGCCGGCTTCCCGCTCTCCGACCGCGCGCTGAAACGGGCCGGCATGAACTACCTCGAAATGGCGGCGCTCACCCGCCACGCCGACTGGCACGCCTTCGAGGAATGGCGCAAGGCGCATGCGCGCCGCCTGGTGCTGCTCACCACCAAGGCCACGGCCGCCTATACCGGCTTTGCTTTCGCCGCCGGCGACATCCTCCTGTTCGGCCGCGAATCCGCCGGCGTGACGGAAGAAGTCCACCAAGCGGCCGACTCGCGACTGACCATCCCGATGCGGCCGGGCGCGCGCAGCATCAATGTCGCGCTGTCGGTCGCCATGGTCGCCGGCGAAGCGCTCCGCCAGATCGGCTAAAGCAATTCCAGGAAAAGTGTGAAACGGTTTTCCGTCGGTAATTGCGTCGAAACAACGAGCCAGCTTTCGCGCCTCCGCGCTATCCCGAACCGCCATCCCTTCCGCCGTCATTCCTGCCCAGGCGCACATCGCCTTCTCCTGCAATTGCCCTATCGATATTTCCTGGCTACAAGCTCAACTTAACTTGAGGTCAAGCAGGAATTTGAGAATGGCTCCGGTAAGGGAATTGACGGTCGGCCAGGTCGCCATGCGCAGCGGCGTCGCGGTATCGGCGCTGCATTTCTACGAGGCGCGCGGGCTGATCCGCAGCCACCGCACGTCCGGCAACCAGCGGCGCTACGGCCGCGACGTGCTGCGCCGCGTGGCGATCATCCGCGTCGCCCAGGAGGTCGGCATCTCGCTTGCCGACATCGCCGCCGCGTTCCAGTCCCTACCCGAAGAGCGCACGCCGACGCGCGAGGACTGGAATGTGCTGTCGACGGCCTGGCGCGACGAGCTCGACCACAAGATCGCCCAGATGAAGAAATTGCGCGACGGCCTGACCGACTGCATCGGCTGCGGCTGCATGTCGATTGACAAATGCCCGCTGAGGAACAAGGAAGATCGGCTGAGCGCCCAAGGGTCGGGAGCAAGACGACTGGTGGTTGCGCGCTGACCCTCCATTTCAGTCGCCTTTCAAGACAGACGGGATGGACGCCTCTCGCCTGGAGACAGGCCATTGCCGCCAGCCTGCGCCAGTCCGCATTTTTGACGGTCTTGCCAAAGATAATCCTTGCAAGACAAGGATTTGGTCTGCAGGAGAAGGCCTTCGACCCTGGATTTCTTTAAAGGCCGAGCGGACCGCACGGGCATGGATTGTAACGCCATCGCGTCCCTTGGCCCGAAGGCCCTGCAGGGCCTGAGCCTGACCGCGCAGGATTTCGCCTCGCGCTGGCGCGCCGCTCCGGCCGGCCTCGCCGAGGCTTCGACGCATGATCTCTATCTTGCGCCTCATTGCGACGATATCTGTTTTTCGCTGGGAGCTTTCGTGCTTCGGCGGCGGAAAGGCATTCAGCTCACCCTGTTCTCGCAGTGCGGCTATGTGGCCCAGCCGGGAGCGGTCGCGGCGCATGACGACGAGCGTATCGCCGCGATCTCCAGCC